>JAGRJD010000023.1 GCA_020442915.1 Thiothrix sp.
TTGGCGATTTCCGGGTTGGCCAGTACCATGATGTCATTGTTGACCGTGACCATCTCGTTACCTTTCCAGCCGAAGCCTTCGGCTTTGGCCGCCATTTCCTCGTTCTTGTCGTTGTAGTACTGGATCCTGCCATCACCATTCTTGTCTTCGAACTTCAGCAGGCCGGTGGCTTCCCACTTCTTGAACCATCCCGGACGCTGCTCATAGACCAGATTGCCATCGGGAGAACCGATTTCACCACTCTGGATGGTGGTCATCAGATTCAGGCGGGCCATGGCACCGACGGCAGGGGCCGTGGTGTACAGAATGGCGATGAAAACCAGTGACCAGCCGACGGAGTAACGGGCATCACGAACTTTCGGGACCGTGAAGAAACGCACGATGACGTGAGGCAGACCTGCCGTACCGATCATCAGGGACAGGGTGTACATGAACATGTTGATCTTGCTGACCATCACCTGATTGGTGTACTGGGGGAAACCGAGTTCGGTAACCACCTGGTCCAGTTTGTCCAGCAGCGGCATGCCGGAAGCCAGATGGGTTCCACCCAGACCGAACTGGGGTGAGGGATTGCCGGTCAGGTTCAGGGAGATGAAGATGGCTGGAATGGTATAGGCCAGAATCAGGACCACATACTGGGCAATCTGGGTGTAGGTGATGCCTTTCATGCCACCGAGTACTGCATAGAAGAATACAATCGCCATGCCGACATACAGGCCGTGTGCATAGTCCATTTCCAGAAAGCGCGAAAAGGCGATACCGACACCCTGCATCTGGCCGATAACATAGGTGAAGGAGGCCACCAGCAGACAGAAGACGGCCACAATCCGGGCTGATTTGGAGTAGAAGCGGTCGCCGATGAATTCGGGTACGGTGAACTTGCCGTACTTGCGCAGATAAGGAGCCAGCAGCATGGCCAGCAGCACATAGCCACCGGTCCAGCCCATCAGGAATACGGAAGCTCCGTAGCCGTTGAAGGCGATGATACCGGCCATGGAGATGAAGGAGGCTGCCGACATCCAGTCGGCACCGGTTGCCATGCCGTTGGCAATCGGGTGCACACCCCCGCCGGCAACGTAGAATTCTGCGGTCGAGCCGGCTCGGGCCCAGAATGCGATACCGAAGTACAGTGCGAAACTCAGACCTACCATGGTGTAGGTCCAGATGGTCAAACTATCCATTAAAAACTCCCTGCGACATTACTCTTCGTCAAAGCCGTATTTGCGGTCCAGCACGCCCATCATCATGGCATAGAAGAAGACGAGGACGACGAACACATAAATGGAGCCTTGTTGGGCAAACCAGAACCCCAGCTTGTAACCGCCAAGCTGGAACTGGTTCAGCGGTTCGAACAGGACGATTCCGCACAGGTAGGACACGATAAACCAGATCACCAGGCAGAATGCTAGAAGGCGAAGGTTCGCTTTCCAGTATGCCTGGGCATTACTTGACAACATAGGTGACTCCTCCGAGTGTTGAGCAAACGGGCTAGAGTTTAACTTGATTCATCGGAAAGGTGCAATTGTTTGCAAGCAGTTTTTTTAAGGGTTTTTGAAGATATTGTCGAAAAAAATGATTAAAAAATAAGCTTTAAAAGCAATTTTACCTACTTTTACCTTTAGATTGTCAACAATTTAACGTTACTGTAAAAGTACGGAACCTTTCTTTCTACCCATCTTCCCAGGTGCGCAAGGCACCTTGCGGGCTGCTCCGTAAACGGAGCAAAATCCGGAATGCATCAAAACAGTGCATTTATTCGAGGCGTAGAGGGTCTGATTCCGGGATGATTCAGGTAAACTGATGAAAACAGTAACTATCTGCTTTGGCACCAAAATTGCTTTCCATTGCCATGAACATGAAAAAACAATCCGACGAAATCCTGCTGGGCATTCTTGATGGTGCCGTCATGGTGCTGGATCCACAGTTTTGTGTGCAGTACATGAACCAGTCGGCGGAAGTCCTGCTGGGCCTGAGCTTTCAGCGGCTGCACGGCCAGCGCGTTGCCGGCTTCATCCAGGACCGGGCTTTCCTGCAGCAGTTGCAGTTCGCAGCTACCCAGCACGAGGTGCACGCCATCCGTGAGCAGCTGCTGGAATTGGCGGATGGGCGCCAGACCACCATTGACTGCATGGTCACCCCCCTGCTGGAAGTGGACGGCTTCGAGCCTGGCTGTCTGCTGCTGGAGCTGCAGTCGCTGGACCGACAGCTGCGGATCGTGCGGGATGAGCATATCCTGAGTCAGCAGCAGGCGGTACATGAGCTGGTCCGGGGGCTGGCGCATGAAATCAAGAATCCGCTGGGGGGCCTGCGCGGCGCAGCACAGTTGCTGGAAGCCGAGCTGGATGATCCGGCGCTGATTGAATATGTGCAGATCATCATCTCCGAAGCCGACCGCCTCAAGCAGCTGGTCAACAGCCTGCTTGGGCCCAGGCAGCTGCCGCGCAGTGAATGGGTGAATGTGCATGAAGTGCTGGAGCATGTCGCCCAGCTGGCCAGGATTGAGGGGGCGGCAGCCATCTGCTTTCGGCGCGATTACGATCCCAGCATTCCGGAGTTCCTGTTTGATCGTGGCCATCTGGTCCAGGTCTGCCTCAATATTCTCAACAATGCGGTACGTGCTGTCGGCACACAGGGCACCATCACCCTGAAAACCCGCATCCTGCGTCAGTTCACCATTCGCCAGACCTGTTACCGGCTGGTGTTGCGCACCGATATTTGTGATGACGGCCCCGGTGTACCGGTACACCTGCTGGACAAGATATTCCTGCCCATGGTCAGTGGTCATGCCCAAGGCAGTGGGCTGGGGTTGTCCATCGCCCAGTCACTGCTGCGGCAGTACGATGGCATGATCCAGTACCAGTCCCGACCGGGGCAGACCTGTTTTTCCATTCTCATCCCGCTCAATCTTGAGGACACCCTGCATGAAAAATGAAACCGGAGATGTCTGGATCGTTGATGACGACCGTTCCATCCGCTGGGTGCTGGAACGCGCCCTGCAGAAAGCCGGTATTGAAACCCGCAGTTTTGAAACCGCTGACCAGACCCTGAGTGCCCTGAAAACCGTGGAGCCGGTGACACTGATCACGGATATCCGTATGCCGGGCAGCAGCGGTCTGGCGCTGCTGGAGCACATGGGGCGGCAGTATCCCGATATTCCGGTCATTATCATGACCGCCCACTCCGACCTGGACAGTGCCGTATCCGCTTATCAGGGCGGGGCTTTTGAATACCTGCCCAAGCCGTTTGATGTCAATGAGGCGGTGGAGCTGGTACGGCGGGCCTGTCAGGCCCGGCAGGATACCCTGACGCCGAAAGATGCCGGGGTGGCCGACATGGTGGTCAGTGGCGACATCATCGGCAAGGCACCGGCCATGCAGGAAGTGTTCCGCGCCATTGGGCGTCTGTCAAAGTCCAGCATCACCGTGCTCATCACTGGTGAGTCCGGTACCGGCAAGGAACTGGTGGCCAAGGCCCTGCACCTGCACAGCCCGCGCTCCAGCAAGCCCTTTATTGCCCTGAATACTGCCGCGATTCCGCGTGAATTGCTGGAGTCCGAGCTGTTCGGCCATGAAAAAGGGGCATTTACCGGAGCCTATGCCCAGCGCAAGGGGCGCTTTGAACAGGCCGATGGCGGGGCTTTGTTTCTGGATGAAATCGGTGACATGCCGGCGGAGTTACAAACCCGGTTACTGCGTGTACTGGCCGAGGGGACCTTTTACCGGGTTGGCGGACATACGCCGGTGGAAGTGGATGTGCGCATCATTGCTGCCACCCACCAGGACCTGGAGGTGCTGGTGCTCAAGGGGAGCTTCCGTGAAGACCTGTTCCACCGTCTGAATGTCATCCGTATTCAGACCCCCCCGCTGCGCGAGCGACGTGACGACATTCCCATGCTGCTGAAGCATTTTCTCAAATGTTCGGCGGAAGAGCTCAGTGTGGATGCCAAAACCCTGTCGCCCAAGGCGTTGGAGCTGCTGGTCGGCCTGCCCTGGTCCGGTAATGTGCGCCAGCTGGAAAATACCTGCCGCTGGTTGACGGTCATGGCATCGGGGCAGGAGGTGATGGTGGATGACCTGCCACCCGAATTGCAGCCGGGACCTGAGCCCGGTACGGACATGCCCGTACCGGGTAACTGGGAGCAGGCGCTGGCACAACATGCTGAAAACCGGCTGGCACAAGGCGACAAAAACCTGCTGGGGGATCTGGCCCCGGTATTTGAGCGCATCCTGCTGGCAGCTGCCCTGAACCGTACCGGGGGGCGCAAGATCGAGGCGGCGGAGTTGCTGGGCTGGGGCCGGAATACCCTGACCCGCAAGTTGCGGGAGTTGAAGCCGGATACCGGTGATCTGTAGCAGCAAAGCCTGTGGCCACATCCGGCGCCGGTTGGGGTCCTGGTTTCACTTTGTCAAGTTTTAGCTGACATTCGTCATCCTGCTGCGAACCTGTCGTAGCTGATTCACCTAAGCTGTGTAAAGACTGCAATGCGGAAAGCAATGCTGCATTGCAGGGTACGAGGGCCTGTTGGGGGGTGAGACTCCCGGATGGATCCAACAGGATAAACTTTTCAAGGAGAAACAAAATGACATTTGGTCTTTTAAGCGGTCTGCTGGGAAGCAAATTTTCCGGAAACAATACTGCAACGACTACCACGACCCAACCTGCACCAAGCAATGCAAACATCAACCAGTTCAATGCAGCCCTGAACAATGCCTATAATGCCGGCCTGTCACAGGGGCTGACTCAGGGTGGTTCTGCCGGTTATTCACAGGCACCCATCAATATCTACAACTATGCCGGTGGTGGTTCTGCCGGGGC
Organism: Thiothrix sp.; assembly: GCA_020442915.1. Lineage (GTDB taxonomy): Bacteria > Pseudomonadota > Gammaproteobacteria > Thiotrichales > Thiotrichaceae > Thiolinea. Next base: position 4,816 of record JAGRJD010000023.1, read on the forward strand.
GGGTGCCTACAACGGTGGGGGCTCTGCGGGTTATCACGGTTTTGATGCAGGCAATGCGGGTGGCAGTCATGGTGGGCACGGCGGGTATCACAGTGGTTCCGTATCCGGTTCGGGTGGCAGTCATGGCAGTCATGCCGGCTATGGTAATCAGACCGGGTCTGGGTACACGGCGACACAACCCGGTCATGCGAGCAGTACCCACTACAGCAACAACACCTCTGTCACAAATACGGCAGGTTCCAATACCACTACTTCAAACACGATGGCCGGTTCCGGTCTGGGTGGGCTGCTCGGTGGCGGCCATGGCAGTAGCAGTGGGCACGGCAGCGGTCATGGCGGCAGCAGCAGCCAGAGTGGCAGTGCCGGTCTGGGTGGGATCGTGAACGGTCTGCTGGGCGGTATTGGCGGCGGCGGAGCGGGAGGCGGTCTGGGTGGTCTGCTGGGCGGTATTGGCGGTGGTGGAGCGGGAGGCGGTCTGGGCGGTCTTGTGGGGGCACCACTGGGCCTGTTCTCGAGCCTGGTCGGGCATGACAGTGCAGCCCAGGCCGCAGGAAACGGGGATGTCATGGGCTGGCTGGTAAACACCTTTGACCATACCGGGCATTCGCATGATCTGGGCGGGGCTTCCGGGCATGGCAGTTCTGCGCCACTGGCAATTCTGGGAACCCTGGGGCAGGAAGCAGGCGGGCTGGTTGGTCTGGACAAGGCGTTTGGCAGTGCCCAGGCTTATGATGCCCAGAATGGAACCAATTATACGGCAGGCGGTTCACCAGAATACGGGGTACTGGGAGGCTTGAACCCGCTGAGTGGCCTGCTGGGTGGCTGAAACCCAAGCCCCGGCCTGGCTTGATGCCATTGATCGGGCAGCCGGTCTGGAATCAGGCTGAGTGCGGGTGACGACAAAAGGCCGGCAATTTGCCGGCCTTTTGTTTTATGGATTCGACAACAGGCTGTGATCAGCAGCTGTAGTACATGTCGAACTCGACCGGATGCGTGGTCATGCGGATACGGGTGACTTCTTCCATCTTCAGGGCGATGTAGGCATCGATCATGTCGTTGGAGAATACGCCTCCGGCCGTCAGGAACTCACGGTCCCTGTCCAGTTCTTCCAGAGCCATGTCCAGTGAATGGCAGACCTTGGGAATCAGCTTGTCTTCTTCCGGCGGCAGGTCATACAGGTCCTTGTCCATCGGTTCACCCGGATGAATCTTGTTCTGGATACCGTCAATGCCGGCCATCAGCAGGGCTGCAAAGGCCAGGTACGGGTTGGCGGTCGGGTCCGGGAAACGGACTTCGATGCGACGGCCCTTGGGGCTGGAAACAAACGGAATGCGGATGGAGGCGGAGCGGTTACGAGCTGAATAAGCCAGCATGACCGGTGCTTCAAAACCGGGTACCAGACGCTTGTAGGAGTTGGTGGAAGCGTTGCAGAAGGCATTCAGGGCCTTGGCATGCTTGATGATGCCACCGATGTAGAACAGGGCGGTTTCAGACAGGCCGGCATAGCCGTCACCGGCAAACAGATTGGTTCCACCTTTGGCGATGGACTGGTGCACGTGCATGCCGGAGCCGTTGTCGCCGACCATTGGCTTGGGCATGAAGGTGACGGTCTTTCCGTACTGGTGGGCCACGTTGTGAGTGACGTACTTCTGGATCTGGACCCAGTCGGCACGTTCGGTCAGGGTGGCAAAGCGGGTACCGATTTCGCACTGGCCGGCGGTAGCCACTTCATGGTGATGGACCTCGACCGGAACGCCCATTTCTTCCATGATGTTGCACATGGTGGCGCGGATGTCATGCAACGAGTCGACCGGTGGTACCGGGAAATAACCGCCTTTTACGCCCGGACGATGGCCCATGTTGCCATCCGGATAAATCTTTTCCGAGTTCCAGCCAGCCTCTTCGGAGTCGATCTTCACGAAGCAGCCGCTCATGTCAGTGCCCCAGCGGATGTCATCAAAAATGAAAAATTCGGGCTCTGGTCCGAAAAAGGCCGTCTCGCCAATACCGGTGGACTTCAGGTATTCCTCGGCACGCTTGGCAATGGAACGGGGGTCGCGCTCATAGCCTTCCATGGTGGCAGGTTCAATGATGTCACAGCGCACATTGATGGTGACATCCTGGAAGAACGGGTCAACCACTGCAGAGGCGGCATCCGGCATCAGGATCATGTCTGACTCGTTGATGCCTTTCCAGCCCGCGATGGAAGAGCCGTCAAACATCTTGCCTTCGTCAAAGAAATCTTCGTTGACCTCCTTGATCGGCAGGGTCAGGTGTTGTTCCTTGCCCCTGGTATCCGTGAAACGCAAGTCAACATACTTGGCGTTGCTTTCCTCAATCAGCTTGAGTACGTCTTGTGCAGACATGAAATGGCCTCCTGAAAGTTCAAAAAGGGGGGTAATCTAAAATCAAAACGAAATAACATATGCAATAGACATGCCAGGTTTGCAACAGCAGTAATCAGGGTGTTGAGAACAGCTTGGCAGTATAAATGCACCAAAAAAGCGCAATCTGAAAAATAAATGAACCAAAATAGTGCAAGCCTGTCAGTCTATCTGCCGATAAAACCGAACCGTGCCTATGGTATCGAAATTTGCAGCAGCCTGCCGAAAATCATCAAGCGCCTGTGCATCGGGCCTTGAGTCGGAAAAAAAGAAGATATCCAGCCACACTTTTCCGTTCAGGTAATGCAGTACCATGCGCTGGCTGCTTTGCAGTACGATCTGTGTCCGTTCGTCCTGCTGCAGCAGTTCCAGCAGTTTGGCACGTCTGGGCAGATGGGCGGACGGACGCTGGATTTCATCATTTTCAGGATCAATGTGCACGGTCACATCCGCCATTTCCGGAAACCGGCGTTTCAGGCGCTGCATCACGTATTCAGCAACCTGGTGCCCTTCCGAAACACTGATGTCTTCGCCGACCTGAATGTGGGCATCAGCAAATACCTCGCCCCCCATGCGTCGGGTGCGCAACATGTGTACATTTTCCACTCCCGGCAGTTCCGCCATGAACTGGCTGATTGCACTGACTTTCTCCGGATCCAGTCCGGTATCCACCAGTTCCATGATACTGTCCGACAGCATGCGCCCGGCCATATACAAAATCATGCCGGCCACAATCATGGCGGCCAGCGGGTCCAGCCAGGGCAGACCGGCCCAGGTGCCGGCAATACCGATCAGAACGATGATGGAGGAGAAAACATCCGAACGGTGATGCCAGGCGTTGGCTTCCAGCATGCGGGAGCAGATACGGCGTGCCAGCCGGATGGTGTAATGGTACAGGGCTTCCTTGCCGGCAATGGCCGCGATGGCGAAGAGCATTGCATAGGCCTGAACCGGGTTGGCGGGCACGGTGCCGCTCAGGCGTTGCCAGGCCTGCCAGAAAATGCCGCCGGCCACCGCAACCAGCATCAGGGCCAGCAGGATGGTGGCCAGGGTTTCAATCCGGCGATGGCCGTAGGGGTGATTGTCATCCGCTTCCTTGTGGGCATGGTGTGCGGCAAACAGAACCACGAAATCACTGGCCAGATCGGACAGGGTATGAAAGCCGTCGGCGATAAGTGCCTGGGAACCGGAGAAAAATCCCCCGATCAGCTGGGCCACCGACAGGATGGTATTGAGAATGGCACCGGTCAGGGTCACACGCTGGATGGCGGCAGCCTTGTTGATGCTGTCCCCGGCTTCGGATGCGGGATCATCCGTCTGCAGGTGTGCCACGATCAGCCGACCGCCGTCCTGATGGAAATGGTGTATTCGCGCCCGTCCTGATGGGTTTCCAGCACCTGATGTCCGTGGATGCGGGCCCAGGCCGGTATATCATGCATGGCACCCGGATCGGTGCAGATGGCAGTGATCGTGTGTGCAGGCGGTGCACTTTCCGCTGCCTGCTGGACCCGGATCACCGGCAGGGGGCATAGCAGCCGGCGTGCATCAATGACAATCGGTTCAGACATGGTTTACTCGGGGCAGTCCAGAAGCGCCGCGATTATAGCGCTTTTGCCAGACTGGTGCGAATCAGCTCCCCTTCCTGCCGGCGCAGGCACAGGCGTTGCAGGAATGCCTGCGGGTCTTTCTGCAGCACCAGCGCCCCCGGTCGGGGCCAGAGCCGGTCCAGCAGGCGTGAGAGCCAGAAACGCAGGGCACCGGCCCGTAACATGCCTTGCCAGTGTTCACGCTCGATGGCGTGCAGGGGACGTTCTGACTGGTAGGCCGCCAGCAGGGCAAACAGGCGTTGCTGTTCCAGGTGTCCGTCTGCCGTGCAGCACCAGTCGTTCACCACCACGGCCAGATCATAGAGCCAGCTTTCCTGACAGGCGTAATACCAGTCAATCACCCCGCTGAGGTGCCCGGCATGAAACAGGACATTGTCGCAGAACAGGTCGGCATGGATCGCACCACCTGGCAGGCCGGCAAACGGCAGGGTCTGCTGGAAAGCGATTTCCTCCTGCAGGATTCGGGCTGTGTGCGGGTCCAGCTGCGGCAATACCTTTTGCCCCGCCTGCATGCGCCAGTCATGGCCCCGGTCAGGTGCACGATAACGGGTCCATGATGCCCCGACATGGTGCAGGCGTGCCAGCATTGTTCCCATTGCAGCACACTGGCCCGCATCCGGCTGCTCCAGGGTTTCGCCCGGCAGACGCCTGATCAGGGCTGCCGGTTTGCTGTGCAGTACCTTGAGCAGGTTACCATTCCGGTCCGGTACCGGTTCTGCCACTGGCAGGCCTTGTGCCACCAGGTGTTTCATCAGGCCCAGAAAATAGTCCAGCTCTCCTGCTTCATGTTTTTCAAACAGGGTCAGGACATAACGGCCTGCCGTGGTATCGACAAAGTAATTGGTATTTTCCACGCCGGCCTGAATGCCTTCATGGTACAGCAGTTCCCCGGCCCGGTAGGCCTGCAGGAAAGTGGCCAGCTCCGGGGTATTGACCGTGGTGAAAACCGACATATTACCGGCTTACCAGCTGATCAGGTTCCAGCTGGGAATCATGAGTTCATCCGCATCGCTGTGAGCGGCCTTAACCGAACCTGCCGACTCTTCCGCTCCCACCAGATTATAGGCACTCCAGGGACCGGAGGGGGTATAGCGGATTTCGGAACGCATGGCCTGGACCCGCTGTTCCTCCAGGGTGCCGAAGCTGTCTTCAGTCGTGATGGTCTGGATCACCAGTTTGCTGGTCTCATCTTCCGTTTCGGTGGCTGTTCCTTCCGCCATGCCCGGCAGGGACAGCAGCATCAGGGGCAGAGCAAGCAGTGGCGGGATTCGGCTTGTTGTTGTCATTGTCAAAGCTCCATGAAATTGGCACGTTCTTCCGGGGAAGGTCCGGCAATGGCCCGTTCGTAATGCGTGAAGATGTGCTCCAGAATGGCATCGGCATCATCCAGCAGCACAAACAGGTCCATGTCCTCAGGGGCTATTGTACCCTTGGCGACCAGCGTATGCCTGAACCAGTCGATCAGACCCTCCCAGAAGGGTGTATGCACCAGAATGATGGGAATGCGCCGGGTTTTGCGGGTCTGCACCAGGGTCAGGATTTCCGCCAGCTCGTCCAGGGTGCCGAAACCGCCCGGCATGACCACGTAGGCCGAGGCATGTTTGACAAACATGACCTTACGGGAAAAAAAGTGGCGAAAATACAGTGAAATATCCTGATACGGGTTGCCGCTTTGTTCGTTCGGCAACTGGATATTGAGGCCGATGCTGGGTGATTTGCCTTCCCAGGCCCCCTTGTTGGCGGCCTCCATGATGCCGGGGCCACCGCCGCTGACCACGGCAAAGCCGGCATCCGACAGTTTGCGGGCAATGTCGACTGTCAGCTGGTAGAGCGGGTCATCCTGCGGGGTACGGGCGGAGCCGAAGATGCTGACAGAGGGCCGGATGCGGGCCAGACGTTCGAAGCCCTCGACAAACTCCCCCATGATCTGGAATATTTTCCAGCTTTCCCGGGCCAGCTCCTTGTCGTCAATCGGACGCAGTACCGGGTGATTGGCACGTGTAATATTATCCATGAATGCTTTTTTTCTCGGTTTTCGGAGATTCAAGGGCAGGGTTTCCCTGCCGGATACCTTCTTTTTGTCATCCTTGGACATCAGGCTGACGGTGTTGCGGGTTCATCCGGTGTCCGGGCGATAATGGTCAGGGCATGCAGCTGGCCGGAGCTGATGGCCTCTGACAGGGTGGCATAAACCTTCTGGTGACGCTTGACCTTGCTCAGGCCGACAAAGGCCGGGCTGGTGATTTCGACCTGATATTTGTACCCGTCGCCATCGACCCTGATGCCGGCATCAGGGATGCCGGACCTGATCAACTCCGCTACTGCCTCATTACTTATGCTCATAAACCCTCGTTCTGTATGAATTTTATCTGCCTTAGTATAACGGATGTTAAGCCTGTCACTGACATTTCCGGGTATAATGCTTCGGTTCGGGAATAAACAATGGTGCAGCATGCCAGATCAACAGCTAGTCCAACAGGTACAGAATACCTGCCACCTGTTTTGTGCTGCCTTAACGAAAGATGAGGTAGCCCAGTTTGTCAGTTATACCCATGTCATTGACCTGGAGCCGCAGGAAATACTCGCCGACATCGGCGACATCGGCAACAGCTTCTATCTGGTGATAGCCGGTTCCATCAGGCTTTATCAGGTTAACGGCGACCGGGAGTTCGAGATCGGGGAAATCGTGCCGGGTGGTCTGGTGGGTGAAATGTCATTTTTTGATCGCAAGCCGCGCACGGTGTGCCTGAAAGCCTCTGGATCGGGGGCCAGACTGCTGGAAATCCAGCGTCAGATGTTCCATCGCCTGCGGATTGAGGAGCCTTATATTTCCACCAACCTGCTGGAGTTCGTCATTCGCAGCCTGGATCTGCTGGTGCGTGAACTCAGCAGCCAGAATGCTTCCCTGCATGTGCGCCTGAACACCACTGAGGCTGCGGCCTGAGCGACTGAGGGTACGGGGTCCGGATGCTGCCTGCACCATCGGGTTTCAGGTCTGGAGCCAGAAGGTGACTGGGCCGTCATTGATCAGGTGCACCTGCATGTCGGCACCAAAAATCCCCTGCTGGAGCTGCCCCAGCTGTTTTTTTCCGTTCTGGCAGAAGTGCCCGAACAGGTTTTCGCCGAGTTTCGGGGCTGCTGCGCTTGAAAAACCGGGCCGGTTTCCCTTGCGGGTATCAGCCGGCAGGGTGAACTGTGGTACAACCAGCAGTTCTCCCCCGGCATCCCGCAGCGACAGGTTCATGCGTCCGGCCACATCCGCAAAAATGCGGTAATTCAGTACGCGTTGCAACAGGCGGTCCGCGTGGGCCTGGGTATCTTCACGCTCGACACCCAGCAGCAGCAGTATGCCCGTGCCAATCGCAGCGACAATTTCGCCATCAACGATGACACGTGCCTCGGTTACCCGCTGGATCAGGCCGATCACGAAAACTGGTCTGCCATAAAATCCGTGGCCTTGATCAGCATGGACTGGATACCGGGCTCACTGGCCCCGTGCCCGCAGTCGGGTACGATGATGAACTCGGCCTCCGGCCAGGCCTGGTGCAGCTCATAGGCCTGATTGAGGGGGCAGATCATGTCGTAGCGGCCATGGATGATCATGCCGGGAATGTTGGCAATGCGGTGCGCATCACGCAGCAGCTGGTCCGGCTCCAGGAAGGCCCTGTTGACAAAATAATGGCTTTCCAGTCGTGCCACGCTCATGGCGGTATAGGGGTTGGAAAAGTGGTCTACCGTGCTTCCCAGTGGCTGCAGGTTGACAGCCCGTCCTTCCCAGTAGGCCCAGGCTTTGGCAGCCTGCATGCGTGCGATTTCATTCTGCCCGGTCAGGCGCCGGTGGTAGGCGGCCAGCAGGTCATCACGCTCCGGCTCCGGAATCGGGGCCAGAAAGTCCTTCCAGTAATCCGGAAAAACCCGGTCCGCCCCTTCCTGATAAAACCAGCGCACATCCGCAGGACGAGCCAGGAAAATACCGCGCAGGATCAGGCCCAGCACCCGCTCCGGATGGGTTTCTGCATAGGCAAGCCCCAGCGTGGAACCCCAGGAACCACCAAAGATCATCCATTTATCGATGCCGAGATGGGTACGGATACGTTCCATGTCGGCTACCAGTTCCCAGGTGGTGTTATGCTCCAGCTGTGCGTGCGGGGTTGAGCGTCCGCAGCCGCGCTGGTCGAACAGGACAATGCGGTAGCGCTCGGGATCAAAAAACTGCCGGTGCCAGCTTTCGCAGCCGGAACCCGGCCCGCCATGCAGAAAGACGACGGGTATGCCCTCTGGTGTGCCGCATTCCTCGACGTACAGGGTATGCTGATGGCCTGTCGGCAGCATGAAGTGCCGGTTTTCCCGAATTGGTGGATACAGTCGGTTCATGTGTTGTTCTCAGTCGGTTTCGGCTTCCAGCAGGCGGCGGGCTTCGGCAAAACGTTCCAGATCCCTGTCGCCTGTTTCAGGGTATTCCAGACTCAGCGCTTCCAGCGTTTCCACAATGGTTTCCGCCACGGCCACACGCATGAATTTCTTGTTGTCGGCCGGAATGGCGTACCAGGGGGCATGCAGGCGCGAGGTGGCGTTCAGGGCTTCCTCATAAGCATGCATGTAGGCCTGCCAATGCTGGCGCTCAGCGACATCGGCGGGTGAGAATTTCCAGTTTTTTTCCGGTTCATCCAGCCGGTCCATAAAACGTTTTTTCTGTTCCTGTGCAGAAATATTGAGCCAGAACTTGAGAATGATGGTGCCATTCTGGGCCAGATGCTTCTCGTGATGGCGGATCGACTCGAAGCGCTCCTCCCAGATCAGGTCCATGTCCAGCTCCTGTGGCAGGCGCTGGGCTGCCAGATACTCCGGATGGACACGGACCACCAGCACTTCTTCATAATAACTGCGATTGAAAATACCGATACGCCCCCGCTCCGGGAGGCGGCAGGTGGTGCGCCAGAGAAAATCATGGTCCAGTTCTTCTGCCGAGGGCTGCTTGAAGGAAAAGACCTGACAACCCGCCGGATCAACGCCCTTCAGGATCGCGCGGATGGTTCCGTCCTTGCCGGCGGCGTCCATGGCCTGAAAAATCAGCAACAAGGCGTGGCTGTCCCGGGCATAAAAAACGCGTTGCAGGGCATCCAGCTTTCTGGACAGTTTTTTCAGGTGCTTCTCCAGCGTCTTGTCCGATACATCCTTGTCAGGCCGGGTGGCAGCCTCCTTGAGCCGGAAACTGCCGTCAAACGGTACCCGGTATTTTCTGGGGAACTCAAACATCGCACTGACTCCTTTTGGCACCTTGCCATACGGTTATCCAGCCGTTGCCGGCTGTTTGCGCCCGATCTTTTTTCGTGTCGTTGTGCCTAGTCTGCCAGAGATGCCGCCGGGTTTCACTCACAAGTAGGCTTTGGCGATCTGGGTACGGGTGATCACGCCATAAATGCGTCGCTCCTGTTCGCGCTGCAGGTAAACCGCTTCCACCCCGCTGGCATTCAGGCTTTCCATGACATCCTGCAGGCTGGCGCGGAACGAGATGGCCACGAGTTTCAGGTACTTTCCCGGAATATCGCTCAGGTCGATGGTTTCCGCCTCCGGGTGCGCTTCCATGAAGCGCTGGACTTCCAGTGCCTGGACCATGGCTTCGGGCTTGCGCTCGGGTCCGGTCAGCACCAGCCACTGATTGCCCCGGTGCAGGATCAGGGATGCCGCATTGCGGGACAGCTGGCGTTCACAGAGGATGAAGCTGCGGTTCATGATGCTGGCAGCCCCGATCATGTGCAGGCGCTGCACCACCGGGCTGCTGGAGTGATCCAGCCCGCGGGCGCGCAGCAGGCTGCGGAACAGGGAGTCATGGTGGAAGATAACCTTGCTGGTCAGGCTCGCGGTCACAATGGCAAGCATGGCCGGCAGGACGATGCTTTCGTTGCCGGCCAGTTCCATGACGGCAGTGAGACCGGCCAGAGGGGCTTGCAGGCTGGCGGCAAACATCGCCCCCATGCCGAGCAGGGGGTAAAGTTTCGGATCATGGGGGATCAGGACGCCGATACTGGAGGAGTACATGGTGATCACTACAACGCCGCCGGCCACCGAGCCGATGAACATGAGCGGGCCGATGACACCGCCCGGAATCCCCAGGCCCAGACACAGCAGGGTTGCCAGCAGTTTGGCAATCAGGATGTAGCTCAGGAGCGTCAGTCCCAGCTGTCCGTTCATGACCTGGTCGATGGTATCGTAACCGGTCCCCATGGACTGCGGCATCCACCACCCGATCATGCCCATGGCACTGCCGGCCAGCAGAAAGCGCAGCCAGAATGGCCAGGATGCACCCAGACGGGTGATATGGATCAGGGCAAAATTGAAACCGGCGGAGAGTGCGCCGATGCTGATACCCAGCAGACCGATCAGCGGCCACTCGTAATTCGAGGCCGGCAACAGCTGAATACTGAAAAACAGCTCCTCACCCACCAGGACCCGGGACAGATAGGTACCGGATACCGCAGCCAGAATCACCGGTGCGAAGCCCTGCACCGTGTATTGCTGCATGATCACTTCCATGGCAAAAATGATGCCGGCCAGCGGGGTGTTGAAGGAGGCGCCAATGGCTGCGGCCACGCCACAGGCAATCAGGGTACGGTTGCTGTTGTTGGGCAGCTGCAGGCGCTGGGCCAGCCAGCTGCCACCATAACCGCCCATGTGGACTGAGGGACCTTCGCGGCCTACCGAAAATCCAAAACCCAAGGAGATGAGAGCTCCCAGAAACTGGGTCAGGGCATTGATCGAATGCAGGCGCCCCTGGTAGTAGTGCAGGCGTTCGATCAGGTAAACCACGCCGACCTGGCGCTGGCTGGCCGTCAGGGGGGTGAACAGCAGTATCAGCAGTCCCGCACCGACCAGGGGCAGCCCCAGACGCATCAGGGCCGAAAGCGACTCGAAATCCTCCGGCAGGCCGGAAGGCAGCAACCAGGCATGCAACCAGGTGATCAGCAACCGGAACAGCACGATGATCAGTCCGGTCAGCAAGCCTGTCACCACCGCGAGCAGGGACAGCAGCAGCAGGGCTTCCGGATTGGCGAGTCGCAGACGCAGACGATCCAGCCAGCCAGCCAGCTGTCCGGGCAACTGCCGCAGCCGGTACCTGGAGTCCGGTTCCGGCCCTGATTCCGGTACTGATTTTGTTTCGTCCAACATCTCCGGTAACCCCCCTCTCGCCGTTGTCATGCCCTCACATGGCTGCGTCCATTTTAACGCAAACCGGTGCTTTGGCATGTAATGATGGTGTAAATGCCCCCGTTTTGCCAGCGGGCCTGTGCTATAGTTGTACCCCCGTCAATCTTGAATTACCGGCAGGTATGAGCGCTCCTTTCATTCCCCCTTATCCGAAACGGCACAGGTCTGATCTGAGCGTCCTGGCAACCCTGCTGAGTGCGCGCCGCGATCTGCTGTCGTTCTGGAGCGAGGATTCTTTTCGTTACCAGTTCATGCGCCGCAGAATGTTCAACCGCAGCATTTTCGTGGCCAATACCCCCGAGCTGGTCAAGTACGTTTTTGTGACCCGCAAGGACAATTACGAAAGCAAAAGCCCACAGATGCGCAAGGCGCTGGAGCCTTTGCTGGGCGATGGCCTGTTTATCAGCGACGGGGAAACATGGAAGAACCGTCGTCAGTTACAGAACGGCCTGTTTGACAATGCCCATATCCGTACCTACAGCCGCATCATGAGCGCTACTGCTGCTGAAATGGCTGAGCAATGGGCCGGCCTTTCAGAAGGCAGCACCGTCGGGGTACTGGCGGAAATGGGGAAACTGACCTCGGAGATCATCGCCCGTGCCCTGTTCGGTACCCAGCTTGGGGTGGCGAATGCCTCTGCCGTGATCAGCGCGTTTGCTGAATATCAGGCTGCCATTGAACAGATCCATGTCAGCAATTTTCTCGGTCTTCCAGAGTGGTTGCCGGTCGGCGGCCTCAACATGGGCAAGGCCAGAAAGGCCGCAGCCCGTATTCATGCCATTGTGGACCACATCATCGACCAGGCCGAGCATCAGCCACATGAAAATACCCTGCTGTCGGAGCTGCTGGCTGCCAACGCATCCGGACGGCGGGAGGCCATTTCGCGAGCCGGTATCCGCAATGAGCTGATCGTGCTGTTCATGGCCGGGCATGAGACCACGGCCAATGCATTATCCTGGCTCTGGTACCTGCTTTCCCAGTCTCCGGAAGCCGAGGCGAAGCTGCATGCCGAGCTGGCGCAGGTGTTGAATGGCCGTGTTCCTGATTTTGATGATGTACCGGCGCTGCCTTATACCCGTGCCGTATTTGAGGAGGCCATGCGCCTTTACCCGCCGGTGCCGATTCTGTCGCGCCAGGCGCGGGAGGATGACGTGATCCGCAAGCGCCCGGTACCGGCTGGTTCGCTCATGCTGGTGGTTCCCTGGCTGTTGCACCGCCATCGCCTGTTCTGGGACAATCCGGATGCCTTTGTGCCGGAACGTTTTCTGGACCCCAATGCACGCCCGGACAAGTACCTGTACCTGCCTTTCAGCGTCGGCCCCCGGGTTTGTCTGGGCAAGATGTTCGGACTGATGGAGTCTATTCTGGCGGTTGCCACCCTGGCTCAGCGCTTCCGGCTGGCCCTACCGGCGGGAACGGTTGTAACCCATGAGTGCCGGCTGACCCTGCGTCCCCGTGGCGGTTTGCCCATGCAGTTGCTGGTACGGCATTGAGCTGCCGTCTGTCAGGTTTGTGGCAATTTGAACTCAATGAATTCAGGCAATGTCTTATAGTCCGGGTATATCCGGACCCGTTCTGATGCGTTATTGCATATGGGGCGTGCCGCTTGGGTCGGTATCCTTATTTTTCTTGGGAGAAACCAATATGTTGTTTAAATTGAATCCCCTGGTACTGCTGACGGTTCTGGCCCTGCCGCTGGGGCAGGCTCAGGCGGCCAATGTCCAGGGCCAGAAATACGGTGACTGGGGTGGTCAGTGCGAAACCCTGCAGAATCAGGAACAGGTCTGTTATCTGCAGCAGGTGCTGTCGGAAAAGAGCAATTCACAGCCGGTCATGATCACGGTGCTGGGGTATGGCAAAGGTAAGCAGTTCCCGACCGCTATTTTTGAGCTGCCCAAGGAGGTGGACATCAACCAGGGTGTGCAGCTGAAAGTGGATCGTTACAATGCCGTCGGTTTCAAGGGCAAATGCTCCCAGACTGGCTGCCGGGCCGGTTTTACCCTGGATAACCCGCTGACCCAGCAGTTCAGCAAGGGGAAACAGGCCCTGATTGCTTTCAAGAAGCGCGGCCAGCAGGATCCTGTGATCCTGCCGATATCGCTCAAGGGTGTGGCCCAGGGATTGCAGGCATTGCGCCGCTGACCCGCAGTGGTCGGCATCCGGTCCGGTTGTGCACCTGCCAGTGGTTCGGCAGGTACAATCTGTGTCAGAGGAAGCGCAGCCGGTTGGCCGTACCCGTTTCCTGCCCCCACCAGTCGCTTTTGATGCTGGCATACAGGTCCCGGAAGTCTGTGTTGTAAACCAGGTCACCCCGGTTATCCAGGTCCAGCAGTGACGGGTATTCGCCGTACAGGCCGCCCCTGACTTTGCCTCCCATGACCAGATGGCAGGAGGCGGCACCGTGGTCGGTACCCCGGTTGCCGTTTTCCTGCAGGCGGCGGCCGAACTCGGAATAAGTCATGACCAGTACTTCATTCCACATACCCAGGTTCAGCAGGTTGGTGCGCAGGGCGGCAAGGTTTTCAGCCAGTACCTGCATCAGGTTGGCATGCGTGTGTAACTGCCCGACATGGGTATCAAATCCCGACAGGGTGACTTTGTAGGCGGGGATATTCAGCCCGGTACCAATCAGGGAGTACACGGAATTCAGGCTGCGGCCCAGGGGATTGGCCGGAAACGGTGCCTGTGGTGCCGGAATGTCCTGCAGATAGGTTTCCAGGCTGTCGGCCAGAATGTTGACCTGATTCTGTACATTGATGATGTGCTGCAGCGCCGGATTGGAGGATGCTGCCTGAAGCGCATCAATTTTTTTGCTCAGCCTGATGAAACGGGTGGGGTCGGAGATGGACAGGGCACCGCAGGTTTCACCGTATAGCGGCCCCAGATTGGTATCAACGGCAACCCCCCCCAGCTCATAGCCGGAGAAGCACTGTGCGATCCAGCCGTCTCCACGTTCAGAGGCATCGTGTTCCCCGCTGTCCCAGATTTCGATCGATTCGAAATGGGAGCGGTTGGGATCAGAGTAGCCCAGCCCCTGCAGCCAGGCCAGTTCACCTTTCTGCCAGGCCGGCAGCAATGGCTGCAGCTGCGGGTGCAGCCCCACACTGGCGTTAAGCCGGTGCACGTCTGCTGTTGGAATGGCAAGATTCGGACGTGCTGCATGGTAGGCCGTGCTGGTATAGGGAATCAGGGTATTGAGGCCGTCATTGGCCCCTTTCAGTTCCACCAGTACCAGGATCCGGCGGTTCTGTGCCAGCGTCAGTACATTGTTGGCCAGCACCAGATCGGGAGCCAGACTGCTCAGGGTCATCAGGCCCAGTCCCTGTAAAAACTGTCTTCTTTTCATGGCAAGTACCTTGTTAGCGCAACTGGTAGGCAGGGTCTTTCATCAGCACAAACAGCAGGTCTGACAAGGGCTGATGACAATCGGGTCGGGACAGGGATGGCAGTGGCAGCAGCCACTGTTCCAGTGCAGCGACATCGATATTGCAGGTTGCGGTCGCTGTGGCGGTTATGGCTGCTTCGGTACCGGTAAAGCGTGCAAACAGCCCGGCCAGCAACTGGTCCAGTTGCTGGTTGGACAGGTTTTTCGGCGACGGTACTGCGGGTTCCTGCTGTAGCAGCATCCGGGCCGGTATCGCTGTCGTCAGGCCGTTGCCATACTCGGTTGTCAGCTTGCTGATCAGGTCATGCCGCCGGGTCAGGGTGGTATTGCTGATCCAGCTGAAACCGCCACGCCAGCCTTTGACATCGGGTGGATAAAACAGGTTCTGACCCAGCTGCAGATTGGCCTTACGCAAAAATTCATAGTCGCTGATTTCCGTTTTCAGTTCCCGCAGCAGTCCGATGGAAAATTCAACCGGGGACTTGATCAGGGCGCCACGGTTGCGCCCGTCCCAGAAGGGCTGGCTTTGTACTACTGCACTGAGCAGGGCAGTAATTTCGTACCCACTCTCACGAAACGTTCTGGCCCACTGGGTGATGATGGCTGGATCAGGCGGCTCCGGGTTGATGAATCCGGCCCAGAATTTTTCGGCGATGAATTCGGCAGTACGGGGTTGGCGCAGGATGATGTTGATAATGTCGGTACTGTTGAAATTGCCGGTCTCGCCCAAAAAGGTTTTTTCAGCTTTGTCATGGCGCCAGACCTTGAAAACGGCTTTACCGGTTTTATAGTCGAACTGCCAGCCGGTCAGCGAGCGGGCCGCTTCCACAATGTCGCGTTCGGTATAGTGCCCCTCACCCAGGGTAAACAGTTCCAGCAGTTCGCGGGCGAAATTTTCATTCGGGCTGTTGACAGCATTACTGGCACCATCCAGATAACGCAGCATGGCCGGATCAAAGACGATTTCCTGCAGCAGGTTGGCGAAGTTGCCCAGTGCATGGGTTCTGAACAGTTGATTCTGGCGGTACATGAGCTGGGGCCAGGCGACAGAATCGGCATTGGAGGTGAAATGGTTGTGCCAGAACAGGGTCATACGTTCCAGCAGCGGATACGGGGTTTCATGAATCAGCTGTAACCACCAGCAGGTAAGCTCCCGGCACTCTTGGCGAGCCTGGGTGCGCACAGCCCGACGTTCATCGGTATCCATTGCCTGAAATCCCGAGATGGCTTCCCAGGGCGTCAGTGTAGGAGCTGCAGGGAGATAAGCCACCGGTGGTGTCAGGCTTGAAAGTACCTGATCCACCCGGCTGCCGATCCGCTCCTCGCAAAGTGCGTCATTGGTCCCCATTTCCAGACGCGCACCCAAGTGTCGCGCCGCACTGTAGTTTTCCAGGATCATGGCTGTTGTTATTCCGAGTTGGCTGCTTTTTTATTAATATAATCAATGCTGGATAAGCAGACTATTTTACGAGACAGGCGGCACGGGAGTGGCCACCGATCCCGACGGGGGCTTATTCCAGACCTTGGCTGTGCAGGTATTCGTCGTAGCTGCCCCGGTAGTCCACAATGTCACCGTTGCCTTTCACATCCAGAATGCGGTTGGCAATGGAGCTGACGAACTCACGGTCATGGGAGACAAACAGCAGTGTGCCCTGGTAAATACCCAGTGCACCGTTCAGGGATTCAATGGATTCCATGTCCAGGTGATTGGTCGGCTCGTCCATCACCAGTACATTGGTACGCATCAGCATCAGCTTGCCGAAAATCATGCGCCCCTTCTCGCCCCCGGACAGCACGCGCACCGGCTTTTTCACATTGTCACCGGAAAACAGCAGACGGCCCAGGGTACCCCGGATCAGGGTTTCCACATCCTCACCCTCATAACCGCCTTCACGCACGTAATCGGCTACCCACTCGGTCAGGTTTTTATCGCTGTCGAATTCAGCTTCGTGATCCTGGTCGTAAGATGAGGTGGCGGCTTTTTCCGCCCATTTGATGCTGCCGGCACCGGGAGTCAGCTGCCCGAGCAGCAGCTTGACCAGCGTGGTTTTACCGGCACCGTTTTCACCGATGATGGCAATTTTGTCACCGGCATCCACTGTCAGTTTGAAGTCCCTGATCAGGGGCTGGCTCATACCTTCATAGGCAAAATCAAGCCCTTCCACTTCCAGTGCAAAGCGGTGCAGGCGGTTTTTTTCATCATACTCAAAGCGCATCCATGGATACTGGCGGCTGGAGGGCTTGATATCTTCGGGGCGGATTTTTTCGATCAGCTTGCGGCGGCTGGTGGCCTGGCGTGATTTGGACTTGTTGGCCGAAACCCGGCGGATGAACTCTTGCAGCTCGGCAATGCGTTCCTTGGCTTTGGCGTTGGCCTGCTGCTGGCGCTCACGGGCCTGGGTGGAGGCTTCCATGAAGTCATCATAATTGCCGGGATAGACCTGAATTTTGCCATAATCCAGATCGGCGATATGGGTGCAGACCTGGTTCAGGAAATGGCGGTCGTGCGAGATGATCACCATGGTGGACTCGCGTTCATTGAGGGTGTTTTCCAGCCAGCGGATGGTGTTGATATCAAGGTTGTTGGTCGGTTCGTCCAGCAGCAGGATGTCCGGGTTGGCAAACAGGGCCTGACACAGCAGCACCCGCAGTTTCCACCCCGGTGCTACTGCCGACATCGGGCCGTTATGCTGTTCTGTCGGAATACCGACCGCCAGCAGCAGTTCTCCGGCACGTGCTTCGGCGGTGTAGCCATCCATTTCAGCAAACTGGCCTTCCAGCTCGGCAGCCCGCATGTAGTCATCTTCCGTGGCATCCGGATTGGCATAGATGGCATCGCGTTCACTCATCACCGTCCACATTTCCTCGTGCCCCTGCAGCACCACATCCAGCACACGCTGATGCTCATAGGCGAACTGGTCCTGGCGCAGGTAGGCCATACGCTCGTGCGGCTCCTTGGAGACATTGCCGGCACTGGATTCCTGCAGGCCACACAGGATTTTCATGAAGGTGGATTTGCCGGCACCGTTGGCCCCGATCAGGCCGTAACGGTTGCCTTCCCCGAACTTGACCGAGACGTTCTCGAACAGGGGTTTGGCGCTGAATTGCATGGTGATGTTGGCGGCGACCAGCATGAATGGATTCCTGTGAAAAGTAAGTGGTACATAAAGCGAGGCGCTACTGTACCACTTCCCATGCGGCGTTACAGCACCGGCAGCCCCGGTTTGAACAGATGGCTACTTCCCTGTCATTTTCCTGCGGATGTCATTGATGTTGTGCCCGGTCAGACGTGCCAGAGTCCGGGCCTCCTGTTCCCGCCGCTCCCGCAGCTGAGCCAGATAGCGTTTCCCTGCCGGACAGCGGGTTTCGCCCTCAAAGGCATGACGGATAATGTAACGGCCCTGGAAATTTTCGCGGTTGCCGGTGCTCTGGAACATCAGGTCCTCGGGGAAATGATGGCGGTCATAGCGGACATGCAGGCGGGTGATGTACACATCCTGCCCACCAGCACTCTGGCTGTCCGGGTCGACCCAGAACGCGCCCAGCTCCCGTAGCTGGCGGGCGGAAAGTGGATCGGCAGCGCAGGGGTCACACCAGCCCATATCCCAGGCATATTCCAGAAATACCGATTTGCCGCCTTCACGTTCGACACTGGTGCGGAACATGTCGCGGTAGAAACGGGTGAATTCCCTGCTGTCCTTGATGTAGGCGGGGACTTCCACATCACTGGGCAGGCGGATGGTACGGTAATTGGTGGTTTCCACCCGCCCGTTGCGGCTCAGGGCATAGATGAACAGCTCCTGCTTACCCTGAGCATTCACGGTACCGAGGCGGATCGGCAGCATGAACTTGCGGTAATCATAGGCAATGCGGATCGGACGCAGGCGGGTATAGCCACTCTGGCTGTATTCCTTGAGATTGACCTTGGCCACGAAAAACTTCATGTCCTGCTTCAGGTAACTGCCCACCACCGGTTCGGCACCGTTGGGCAGTCTGTAGCCCTGCTCCCGCAGCCAGGTCACCAGTCCCCCGCTTTCTTTGGCGGACAGCAGCAGGATGTCGTATTCAGCCACGGTATAACGTGCCTCGACGGTCACACCCAGCTGACGGGCCCGGGCAGCGGGTGCTGATGGCCGCATCATGGGCCGGGGTGCCATGACCGGCGCTGGCAGTGCCTCGTAAACCGGTGCACAGGGATCAGGGTCGAAATATTCCACCAGACGCGGGGCGGAATAGGCGTCCAGCTGCTGCAGGGTGGCATGATTGACCACGCTGATCTGTTCCTTGCGCAGGACGCTGGGGACGGGAATCACCATGGCAAAGTCTTTCACATTGCCCTTGAAATCACTGGCCATGGTCACAACGTTGCGCTGGCCGTCACGCACGTAAACGACCTGTGAAGACTCATTGAACAGGCCGGTATCCGCCTTGGCGACATAGAAGCCGCAGAAGGCGGCGGCCTGGGTGCTGATTCCCAGCAGGGCAAGGCCCAGCAGTGCGGGCAGCACCGGGGCAAAACGTTTCACAAACATCAGACACGACTCCTTTCCGGCCAGTGGTAGGACACGCCGGCAAAACGCAGGTTGAGTACCGGCACCAGGGGGGATGACAGTGCCAGGGCATAAAGAAACGCATTGGGGATGAACCAGCCGTACTGGAGCAGCCAGCCCAGTACCGCAACCCCGCCCCCGAAGGCGACTTTGGCAGCCGGTGCACGGGGCAGGGTCATGGGGTCGGACAGCATGAAAAAGGCAAAGATCAGCAGCGCACCATTCTGGAGCTGATGCAGCGGTATGGCCCAGGGGTCTCCCAGCCACAGGGCACGCCCGAGCAGCAGCACTGCATAGACCAGCAGAAACGTCAGACTGGCCAGCATCTGGCGCCAGCCCAGCAGCCATACCAGTCCGGCTCCGGCCAGTACCAGCCCGACCCACAGCGCCTGCCCCCATTTACCGGGTGTGACCCAGGCATCCGTGGTCAGCAGCAGGACCACCACAATACCAATATTGGAGGGATTGAAAACATGACGCCCATGGTGCCGTACCAGAAATTTGCTGCCGATGGCAATGATGGCAGCGAGTACGAGCCAGCCCCAGTGTGCAGCCTGCAGCAGGATGGTGATGGACAGGCTGGTATTGATGGCACTCAGGCTTTGCAGTGGCAACTGCAGGTGGCGCAGAAACAGCCACTGGCTGGCGAGGGCGGTGGCCAGCACGGCCGCCATGTGCTGCCACGGAATGCTGAACGCAAGGCTGAAGCAGCCGATGACCAGCAGACTGCACTGAACCAGGAGCTGGTAGTAACGCGGGTCCGGGCATAAAACGTGTTTCGGCGCTGATGTGGGGACCATTGGGACTTTTTTGACTCCTCGCAGTGTCAGGTTGTCCGGCAGCTGTTCTGGCTGCTGCCATAGTCAATGGATGGTTGTCAGGCGAAAAAGTTCAGGCATGAACGGCCCCTGTTGCAGGGGCCGGGAGAAAAAGTCCGGCAGCCGCAGCCGCCGGAATCCTCTCTCTCCTCTTTTATTATTTGGTGATGATTTCCGGTCCCATCATCAGAACGGGCAGCCAGGTGGAAATCCAGGGTATATAGGTCACAATGATCAAAAACAGGAACATGATGGCCAGCCAGGGCATGGCCGCCTTGACCACCCGCATCATCGACATCTGCGCCACCCCGGCGGTAACAAACAGGTTCAGGCCCACGGGTGGCGTGATCATGCCGATTTCCATGTTGACCACCATGATGATGCCAAGGTGAATCGGATCAATACCCAGTTGCATGGCAATCGGGAACACCAGTGGTGCCACGATGATCAGAAGGCCGGACGGTTCCATGAACTGGCCACCGATCAGCAACAGTATGTTGACCATGATCAGGAAAGTGATCGGTCCCAAGCCTGCTCCGAGCATGGCTTCCGTTATCATCTGCGGAATCCGCTCTTCCGTCAAGACATGTTTTAAAATCAGGGCATTGGCAATGATGAACATCAGCATGATGGTGAGCTTGCCGGCGTCAAACAGGGTATCACGGGTATCCTTGTGCCAGAATACGGCAAAGGTCTTCAATAGCGGATTGCCACCGGCAGTGGCAAACGGCCCCATGTCCTTGTAGACATAGTTGGCAATCAGGAAGGCATAGACCGCCGCAACGGCAGCTGCTTCGGTCGGTGTGAAGATGCCGCCATAAATTCCGCCCAGAATGATCACGATCAGCATCAGGCCCCACAGGGCATCACGGGCTGAAGCCATGACTTCCCCCCAGCCGACAAAAGGCTGGGCCGGCAGCTTCTTGATCCGGGCAGCGACATAGATGCCGATCATGAGCATCACACCGGCCAGAATGCCCGGAATGACCCCTCCCAGGAACATGCGTCCGACCGAGACATCGGTGGCGGCGGAATAGACCACCATGACAATGGACGGTGGAATCAGGATGCCCAGGGTGCCTGCGTTGCAGATCAGGCCGGCAGCGAATTCACGGGTATAGCCGGCGCTCATCATGCCCGCGATGACGATGGAACCGATGGCGACCACGGTCGCCGGTGAAGAGCCGGACAGGGCGGCAAACAGCATGCAGGCAAACACGGATGCAATCCCGAGCCCCCCCCGCACCGAGCCGGTCATAGCGATGGCGAAGCGGATGATGCGCCGGGCGACTCCGCCGGTGGACATGAAGCTGGAGGCCAGGATGAAGAACGGGATGGCCAGCAGGGTGAAATGGCCCTGAAAGGCATTGAACAGGGTCTGGGCCACCGAAGCCAGTGAGGTATCGGAATGGATCATCAGGAAGATGATGCTGGAAAGCCCCAAGGATACCGCAATCGGTACCCCGATCAGCATCAGGGCGATGACCATCAGAAACAGCAGAATGATTGACATGCCTATTTTCCTCCCTGTTGCTGGGCCACGACTTCTTCCAGTGCTTCTTCGGCTTCATGACTGGCGATCAGGGTATCGATTTCACCGCGCCAGATGCGGATGGCCTGCTGTATGAAACGGAAAGTCAGCAGGGCCAGACCCAGTGGCAGGGCCAGATAAGGCAGGAAGCGCGGGAGCTTTTCATATTTCTCGCCGTCATTGAGCCAGTCCGCCAGAAACTGCAGAAAGGCCGGCATGGGGATGTCCTGGGTTTCCATGAAGGCACGGGTGGTGACAAAGGGATACCAGTAATTCCAGGAGCCATACAGCAGCAGCAGGCTGTAGGCCAGACAGGCCAGCACGGAAGCGAGTGCCAGCCAGCGCCGGGTGCTGGAACTCAGCAGGTTGATAACGACGTCCACGCCGATGTGAAAATGTTTTTTCACCCCGTAGGACATGCCCATCAGGACCAGCCAGGCAAACAGGAATACCGTGGTTTCCAGAGCCCAGAGAATGTTGGCGTTGAAGAGATAACGGGCGACGACGTTGACAAAGGTGATCAGGGTCATCAGGCCCAGACAGACAGCAATACTGGTTTCCTCGATTTCGTCAAAAAAGCTTTTGGGACGAGCGGAACTGGCACTACTCATCAGGCAACTCCTCCATTTGCGTGGTGAAACTCCGTTTGGAAACGGTCGTTTGGGTGGTGTGTGGGCAGCGCCCCCTGAGTATCGGGAGCGCTGCTGAGCCGGGTCAGCGTATCCGTTTAACTTTCGTTGGACTTGACGGCGGCATCCATCAGCTCCTCACCGATGTCGTCCTTGAATTTGTCCCAGACCGGTTTCATGGCGTCAACCCACTGCTGGCGTTGTTCATCGTTCAGTTCGCGCACCTCAGACTTGGCTTCCTTGATCAGGTCACGGTTTTCCAGTTCGACCTTGTTGGATTCGGCATTGCGCTGCTCACTGACTTCCTTGAGAATGGTCAAAAATTGGTCGCGTACTTCCGGGGCCAGACTGTCGAGCCACTCAGTGGACGTCACCACCAGATAGTCGATAACACCGTGATCGGTATGGGTGATCCCGTCCTGGACTTCAAAGAATTTCTGGCCGTAAGTGTTGGACCAGGTATTTTCCTGGCCATCCACAACCCCGGTTTGCAGGGAGCTGTACACTTCGGAGAAGGCGATTTTCTGTGGATTGGCACCGATGGCTTCAAACTGGGCCACCAGTACGTCGGAGGGCTGGATGCGGAACTTCAGGCCCTTGGCATCAGCCGGAACCAGCAACGGTTTGTTGGCGGACAGCTGTTTCATGCCGTTGTGCCAGTAGGCCAGGCCCTGCAGACCACGCTTTTTCATGGAGTCAAGCAGGGACTGACCCGCCTCTGAATTCTGGAAGCGGTCGACGGCATCAATGTCCTGGAACAGGAACGGCAGGTCAAACAGGCGGAATTTCTTGGTGAAGACCTCGAACTTGGACAGCGACGGTGCCGCCAGCTGCACGTCACCGGCCAGCATGGCTTCCAGTACCTTGTCGTCATCATACAGGGTGGAGTTCGGGAACACCTGCATGCAGGCCTTGCCGTTCATTTCCTCGTTGACACGTTTTTCCAGCAGGGCGGCGGCAATGCCCTTGGGGTGCTTGTCGGTATTGGTGACATGGGAAAACTTGATGACAACTTCACCCTTATCACAATTGGCCAGTGCAACATTGGAGCCCAACAGCAGGGTCGCTGAAATGGCCATGCTGATCAATGATTTACGCATAGGGATTCTCCTCTACTTTTCGTGCTGATAAAAACCGGCGCAAGATACGCCTGATACAAGCGATGGATAAGCAAATGGTATGCCAGTTGCCCGGCCCGGTGCAATCCTGGTTGGGTTTTATAGAGCAAATAAATGATTTTATTGAATATGTGTAATGAAAGACGGCGTGTGTTTTACGGAAGGCTGCTTGTCAAGCCGTATGCCGCCAGACTGCTATGGCGGAAATCCGCCATCTGGACGGTTTGAGGCTGGCGGATTTTCGCCATGTCGCCGGCTATGCAGGATCGTGGCTTCGGTCCTATCGAGAAATTCATTATAACTGATTGTTTTTAATTGATTATAGTTTTTTCCATCGGTCGGATTTCTGCACCGGAGGTAGCGGATATGATAAGCTCCTATTTTTCATAAATAAAAATATTCAATATGAATACCGGAATTCTGGTGTTTTTTGCACTGCTTGGTGGTCTGTTTTTATGGGGTGTGACCCTTTACAATCGCCTGGTTCTGCTGAAAAACAATTCAAAAAAAGCCTGGAGTAACATTGATGTGCTGTTGAAACAGCGCAATGAGGAGCTGCCCAAGCTCATCAGCGTCTGCAAGGAGCACATGAAATACGAGCAGGAAACCCTGCAGCGTGTGATTGCCGCTCGTACCAAGGTGGACATGGCCATCAAGTCGCAGGACATTGCCGCGCTGGGTGCTGCCGAAGCACAGATGCAGCTGGGACTGGGGCACCTGTTCGCTGTGGCGGAAGATTATCCGGAGCTCAAGGCCAGTGAGGCCTTCCTGCAGCTGCAGGCGCGTATCAGCATGCTGGAGGACAGCATTGCCGACCGGCGCGAGTTCTACAATGACAGTGCCGCCATCAACAACACCCGCATCGAGCAGTTTCCGGATATCATCATCGCCCGGATGTTCAGTTTCAAATCCTTCAAGCTGATGCGCTTCAGTGCGGCGGAAAAACAGGATGTCAATGTGGCCGCCCATTTCAATGGTCTGGCCCCCTGATCGGCATGTAGCGGCATGGCATTTCCCCATGAACTGAACAGCCGCTGCCGCAGGTCCGGCAGCTATAACCCGCTCACCCTGTGGCGACGAGCCGGTATACTTGCCCGTGCTGCCAACGGGTTTTTCATCCTGAGCTGGGCGATACTGGCTGGTGTTGTGGTTCATTACCGGGGTGAGCAGGCCCTGTTTTTTCTGGCGCTCTGCAATTTCGGGTTTTCACAGGCCTATTACCGCCGTTACCGCCTGATCGAAGATACGCCGACCACCCGCCTCGGCACTGGTGCGCAGGGGTATGTGGAACTGCAGGGTCAGGTCTGTGCCGTCGATGCCACCCGTTATCAGGGCTGTCCGGAATTACCGGTCAATGTCTGGTCAGCCGGCCTGAATGAGGAGCAGCCGTTTTACCTGGATGACGGCAAGGGACGCTGCCTGCTGTATCCGGGGGCTGCCGAAATGGTTGTGCGTCCGGCAGATACCCACCTGTACTGGCTGCCGGCCATTTATCCGGGCCAGACCCTGTATGTTCTGGGCGAGATGCGCACCGTCAGCAGTACGGCTGACCATGCCTCCAGCCTGCGGAAGCAGACCGGGCAGATACTGGCTCGCTGGAAGGCCCGTCCGGATGTGCTGCTGGAAGCCTATGACACGGACGGCAATGGTGTGCTGGATCAGCAGGAATGGCAGGCGGTACGCATCCGGGCCGGTGCTGTGGCCCGGCAGGCGTTGCAGCAGGAAACACGGCTCCCACCCACGCACGTGATTGACCGCAGTCGGGATGGACGCCTGTTCATGATCACCAATATCCCCCCGACAGAACTGGCGCTGCGTTTCCGGGTAGCCGCCTGGCTGCATGGCCTGGCCTGGATCGGCCTGATGCTGGCATCACTGCGCTGAACCCGGTTCCTGCTATCCTCAGCCGCCCAGTACCAGGCTGAGCGCAATACTCCACATCACGACGCCGACGCCCATGTCCAGATAGCGCCAGCTGCGGGGATCGGCAAACCAGGGGGCCAGCCTGCGCCCGCCCCACACCAGCCCCAGAAACCAGCTGATGGAGGCCAGATATGCCCCCAGGGCAAACCATGATGACGCTTTTCCGGGCAGCTGGCCACCGATACTGCCCAGTAATACCACCGTATCCAGATACACATGCGGATTCAGCAGGCTGATACCGGTTGCGGTCAGCACGGCGGTTCTGGCGGTCAGCGGTTTGAGGCGCTCTGTATTCAGGCTTTCCGGCTGCAGGGCACGGCGAAAGGCCAGCAGGCCGTACAGGAACAGGAATGCCGCCCCACCCCAGCGTGCCAGTGCCAGCAGCAGGCTGCTGCGCTGGATCAGGCTGCCCAGCCCCCAGACACCGGCAGTGATCAGGATGATATCAATCAGGATGCAGATTCCGGCCACCAGCCAGGCATGCTGGTTGCGCAGGGCACAGCTGAGCACAAAGGCATTCTGGGCGCCGATGGCGATGATCAGCCCGGCACCGACCCCGAAACCTTTCAGGATGGCGAGCGATTCCATCAGGCCAGTACTTGATCCAGTACTGTCAGCAGCTGCTGCAGCTCCTCCGGGGTGGTGTAATGGACAAATGACAGCCGCACCACCCCGGTTTCCGGTGCTTCTCCCATGGCTTCAATACAGCGCCAGGCATAAAAGTGTCCGGCTCCGGCCATGATGCCGCGTGCGCTGAGCGCCACCCCCAGTGTCGGTGCACTGTGCCTGCGGGCTACGAAGGCCACAGTAGCCGCCCGGATGGAGGCATCGGCCGGTCCGAGCAGGCGCACATCCCGGCGGGCAGACAGGTAATCCAGCAGCGGCGTCAGGAGTTCGGTTTCCGCCTCCCGGAACAGGGTCCGCAGCTGCTGTGCCTTGAGGCTGACAGGTGTGGGTGCCGTGCGGGTAGCGACGCCACCAAAGTGATGCGCATGCACGGCATCGAAATAGTCCGGCACGCCATTGCTGGCGGCTACCTGGGCATGATCGGGGCCTGCCGGATTGAATTCCTTGTGGATCACGCCCTTGTTGAAGAAGTGGCCCTGATTACCCAGTAATTCTGCCAGCGGGCGGCTGAGGGTCATGACACCCTGATGCGGACCGAAGGTCTTGTAGAGTGAAAACAGGTACACATCCGCCCCCAGGGCCCGCACATCCGGAAAGCCGTGGCCGGCGTAAGACACGCCATCCACCACCGTGAAAATGCCTGCCGCTCTGGCTTTATGGCAGATGGCCGCCACCGGATTGAGGTGTGCCACCACATTGGAACAATGGGTGAAGGCCAGCAGGCGGGTACGCTCACTGAACAGCTGATCCAGCTGTGCCGGGTCCAGTTGGCCCGACGCCGGATCCAGCTGCCACTCCCGGATCACCAGGCCGTCATCGGCCAGCCTGCGCCAGACACCGCTGTTGGCTTCATGGTCCTGATTGGTGACGATGATTTCATCACCCGGTTTGAGCACCTTGCGGAAAGCCTGTGCCAGTACGGCGGTATTCTGGGAGGTGGATGGCCCCAGATGAACCGCATCCGGAGTGAGGTTGAGGTATTCTGCCAGCCGCCCATAGGCCTGGTCCATCTGTTGTCCGGCCAGCGCTGAAGCCTTGAAGCTGTAATAAGGCTGTACTTTGGTCTGGCGATAATAGTCGCACAGGCGTCCGATCACCTGCCGGCAGGCGTAGGAGCCACCGGCATTCTCGAAATGGGCCTGCCCCTGCAGGCCGGGTTCCTCAAAGGCGGGAAACTGGCTGCGCACGAAAGGACGGTCCAGCCGGGGCCGGAAATCAGGTTGGTTCTGCATGAATGTTCTCCACGAGTGAGACAGCAGTGATAACAGATTCAGTCAGACATGGGAAGCCCGGATGGCAGCTTCCGGTTTCCCCCTGTAAACGGCTGTGGCATCATGCGCGCGCATGAACATGCTGCAGGCTCAAGAGATTCTCCACTCGGTTTATGGTTATGACGATTTTCGCCTGAACCAGCGCGACATCATTGCCTCCCTGCTGGCCGGAACGGATGTGCTGGCCCTGATGCCGACCGGGGGCGGCAAATCCTTGTGTTACCAGATTCCGGCGCTGGTACGCTCCGGTGTCGGGATTGTGGTATCACCCCTGATTGCCCTGATGCAGGATCAGGTTGACGCCCTGAAGCAGCTGGGCCTGCGGGCGGCTTTTCTTAATTCCACCCTGGACCATGCCAGTGCCCAGGCCGTTGAGCGTGCATTGCAGGCCGGAGAGCTGGACCTGCTGTATGTTGCGCCCGAACGCCTGCTGACCGGACGTCTGCTCAGCCTGCTGGACCGGACACCACTGGCGCTGTTTGCTATTGACGAGGCGCATTGTGTTTCCCAGTGGGGTCATGATTTCCGGCCCGAATACCAGAAGCTTTCCGTACTGGCCGAACGCTATCCGCAGGTGCCACGCATTGCCCTGACGGCCACCGCCGACCAGCGTACCCGGCAGGAGATCATCAGCCAGTTGCAGCTGGAACAGGCCGATATCTACATCAACAGCTTCGACCGTCCCAACATCACCTATACCCTTCATGAAGGCCAGAATGCCCGTCAGCAGCTGTGGCGCTTTATTGATACCTATCATTACCGTGATGCCGGCATTGTGTACTGCCTGTCACGCAAGAAGGTGGAGGCGGTGGCGGCATGGCTGTCGGAGCAGGGCCGCATTGCACTGCCCTATCATGCCGGGCTGAATGCGCAGGTTCGGCAGGCGCATCAGGAGCGCTTTCTGCGGGAGGATGGGGTGATCATTGTCGCCACCATCGCTTTCGGTATGGGCATCGACAAGCCGGATGTGCGTTTTGTGGCACATCTGAACCTGCCCAAAAGCATTGAAGCCTATTACCAGGAAACCGGGCGGGCCGGGCGGGATGGTGAGCCGGCGAATGCCTGGATGGCTTACGGGCTGCAGGATGTGATCACCCTGCGCCAGATGATGACGGATTCCAGAGCCAGCGAGCAGCAGAAACGGGTCGAGCATCACAAGCTGGAGGCCATGCTCGGGCTGTGTGAGATGACCACCTGCCGCCGGGTGGCACTGCTGGATTATTTCGGTGAGCAGGGAACCGAAGCCTGCGGCAACTGTGATAATTGCCTGCATCCGCCGGAAAGCTGGGATGGAACCGTGGCAGCCCAGAAAGCGCTGTCCTGTGTCTATCGCACCGGCCAGCGTTTCGGGGTCAATTATCTGGTGGAGGTGCTGCTGGGGCGTGCTGATGAACGTATCCGTCAGTTCGGGCATGACAGCCTGAGCACCTTTGGCATCGGCCATGAACACGGCCAGAGTGAGTGGCGTACCATTTTCCGGCAGCTGATTGCGCTGGGCTACCTGAGTGTGGATCTGGATGGTCATGGTGCATTGCGGCTGACGGAAAAGTCACGCCCCCTGCTGCGTGGGGAAATCAGTCTGCAGCTGCGTCATGACCGGGCTGTGGAAAAAAAGCAGAAGCAGAAAGCGCAGAAGGCCGGGGGGATTGTGCGTACCGAAGATCAGCCCCTGTGGGAAGCCCTGCGCCAGCTGCGCCTGCGTCTGGCACAGGAGCAGGGTGTGCCACCGTATGTGATTTTTCATGACAGCACCCTGATGCAGATGGTGGTTCAGCGCCCCCGGTCACTGGCCGGGCTGGGCATGATCTCCGGTATCGGTGAGCAGAAGCGGGAACGGTACGGGCAGGCTTTTCTGGAGGCAATACAGGCGCATAACTGAAGCTGTGGGGGAATGAAAAACTTTTTCGCCCGTGCTCAGTCTGCAGCAAGCAAAACGTACTATAATGAAGCTGTTGTTTAAGGAAATGGCTTTAAAATAAAAACAAAGCCGAAAGCTCAGGAAGCCAGATGTCTTGCGGGTATGCTCCTCCTCCGATCAAGACGTTCTCCTCCCGTACCCAGGGCATCTGGTCTTCCTTTCCTCTGTCTCGCCCCGTCTCTGTCCCCGCCTGTTTTCCGGATTTTCCCGTGCCGGACATGCGAACCGGCGTATCAGTCTGTTAATATCCCCCCGTTGTTGAAGTTTCCCGACCGTAAGGATCTGCAATGGGTTATGAACTGTCTTTCCTGATAGCCATCGTTGCGCTGCTGTCGATCATGCTCAGCCCCCTGGCCAGAACGCCGGCGGTGTTTTTCAGCGGGCAGTCACCGGAAGGTAGAAGCCCTGATTTATGGACGCTCACTTTTTCGATGGTGAGCAGCTGGCTGTTGGCCCGTTCACTGCTGAATGCCGCGTTGCTGGGGTTTTTTTTCGGAGTCTGGGGGGTGCTGGCCTGTGCAGCCTATTACCTTTCGTTCTGGGTGGCGCGCTGGATCATCAATCGCATCCGTTTTGAACAGGGCTACAGCAATATTCAGACTTGGCTTTATGACCGCTTCGGCAGCTGGGGGCCGGCCTGCTACAATTTCGTTGCCTATCTGCGCCTGATCAGCGAGGTGGCGGGCAGTCTGCTGGTAGTGGGGGTGCTGATGGGGAATGAGGGCAGCGGCTCCTATATCCTGGCAGTACTTGCTGTTGCGCTGGTGACACTGGTCTATTCGCTCATGGGCGGCATGTCTGCATCCTTGCGTACCGATCTGTTCCAGTGGCTGATTTTTGCCGGTATCACCCTGTTTCTGATACTGCTGGTGGTGGGAAACGGTGGCCTTGAGTTCCACCATCTGCTGCGGGAGCCCTTCGCCGTTAACGCCCCCGGCCCGGTACTGCTGGCTGCGATCATGCTGCAGATATGGAGTTTTCCCCTGCATGATCCGGTCCTGATGGACCGGGGTTTTCTGGCGGGCCGCGAGACCACCCGACGGGCCTATTCCCGCGCTGGCTGGATTGGCATGGCCTGCATTGTGCTGTTCGGCATGCTGGGGGTGCTGGCGGGCGGGGCTGCTGACCCCGGCGAGTCACTGCTGGCAGCGCTGCAGCGTCTGCTGGGAACCCCGGCCATGTTCCTGTTCAGTGCGGCCCTGATCATCGTTGCCATGGCCGGTATTGATGGTGCCCTGGCCAGCTCGGCCCGGCTGATGGCGGTGGACATGCGTGCCATCATGCCCAATCTGGCCAATGGCCGGTTGGCCATGGTGATTACCCTGCTGCTGGGACTGATCGTAATGTTTCTAGGCCGGCAGGATCCGTTCATGGCCATGGCTCTGAGCGGGATTGTGTCCATGTACCTGTCGCCAGTGGTATTTTTCAGCCTGCTGAACCGGCGTCAGGACATTCCGGTCTGGAGCTATGTCGGCAGCTGCCTGCTGGCCCTGGCAGGGGCGTTGCTGTATTTCCTGGAAGCACGGGGCCAGACAGTGTTGCTGGGGGAGATGCATAACCATACCCGGCTGCTGCTGATCTGTTTCGGACTGTTTGTGGGCTGCAACCTGCTGTTCTGGGTCGGTGGGCGGCTGGCGTATGCCGTGCGCATGCGCCCCCAGGGATCGTTGTAGGGGGATCGGGGCGGGTTTTTCATTAAAAATCCGCTGCTCCGGACAAATTACCGTCATAATGCTTGCCAGTGTCTGGCCGCCTGTGTTCTGCTTTGTACGGCGTAATATCCACAGGAAGAACGTCCATGAAACACCGCCTTATTGCTGCCGGTCTGGTGCTGGCCGCGACCGCTGCCCTTGGTGCCTGCAGCACGTCCCCGGACCCGGAAGTCTCCGGAACCGGCCCGGTGATCACCGGATCTGATGCCGATGCCAGCGGGCCGGACTGGGCCGTGAATGAAGCCGGCAAACCGCACACCCATGTGGTCGACATTCCCGACTGCCCCGGCGGGCCGCATACCTTCACCCATGTGCATGAAGGCGAGCTGGCGCAGGTCGGCCTGCACCGGCATGATGGCTGCTTCACCTGCCCGGAGCAGCCGCTGGTGAACCGGCTGCTGCAGCAGTAACCACCCTGTCAGACAAGCAGCCGGTCCCGCCATGTTCACCACCCTCCTGATCGCCAACCGGGGCGAAATCGCCTGCCGTGTCGCCCGTACTGCCCGCCGCATGGGCATCCGGACCGTGGCGGTTTTTTCAGACGCTGATCGTGATGCCCTGCATGTCAGGGCCTGTGACGAGGCTTTTCATATCGGAGCCGCTGCTGCTGCCGACAGTTACCTGCGGGGAGATAACATTCTGGAAGTCGCCCGGCGCAGTGGTGCCAGGGCCATCCACCCCGGTTATGGCTTTTTGTCGGAAAATGCCGGTTTTGCCCGTGCCTGTGCGGAAGCCGGCATCGTGTTCATCGGCCCGCCGGTCGCAGCCATTGAGGCCATGGGCTCCAAAAGTGCGGCCAAGGCCATTATGACAAAGGCCGGGGTACCGCTGATACCGGGTTATCACGGTGCCGGACAGACGGATGATGAGCTGCGGCAGCACTCGCAGGCCGTTGGCTATCCGCAGTTGATCAAGGCTGCAGCGGGTGGCGGTGGCAGGGGCATGCGTGTGGTGATGCAGGCCGGGGAATTTGAAGCGGCCCTGCAGTCGGCACGGCGTGAGGCCAGAGCCGCCTTCGGGGATGAGCAGATGCTGATCGAACGTTACCTGCATGCGCCCCGGCATGTGGAGCTGCAGGTGTTTGCCGATACTCACGGGCAGGTGGTACACCTGTTTGAGCGTGACTGTTCGATCCAGCGCCGGCACCAGAAAGTGATCGAAGAAGCACCGGCACCGGGCATGACGGCAGCCCTGCGCACTGCCATGGGGGATGCCGCCATCAGTGCCGCCCGAGCCATCGCCTATGAAGGGGCCGGTACGGTGGAGTTCCTGCTTGAGCAGACGGGTGCCTTCTATTTCATGGAAATGAACACCCGCCTGCAGGTTGAACATCCGGTCACGGAAATGGTTTCGGGCCAGGATCTGGTCGAGTGGCAGCTGCGTGTGGCGGCTGGTGAACCGTTGCCGCTGCAGCAGGCACAATTGCAGCTGCGGGGGCATGCGTTCGAGGCGCGTGTGTATGCCGAGGTGCCGGAACGGGATTTTCTGCCGGCTACCGGTACGCTGGAATACCTGCAGATGCCGGCGGAAACGGCCGGGGTGCGGATTGATACCGGTGTGAGCCAGGGGGATGCAGTCAGTGTGCATTATGATCCGATGCTTGCCAAGCTGATTGTCTGGGGTGAGGATCGCGGAATGGCCCTGCAACGGCTGCAGCAGGCACTGGCTGGCTGCCGCATTGCCGGGGTGACAACCAATCTGGCATTTCTGTCCACCCTGTGTGCCCTGGAGGATTTTGCACAGGCCCGGCTGGATACCGGTTTCATCGACCGGCATCGGGGGACCCTGTTTCCGGTGTCGGAGACCGTACCGGTACAGGTACTGGCTGCGGCCTGTCTGGCGGAGCTGTATCACCAGCAGCAACTGCAGCGGCAGGACAGCGGCAGCACCGATCCCTGGTCGCCCTGGCAGGTGACGGATGGCTGGCACATGAACCTGGAGCACAGCCAGACCCTGATGCTGGAACAGCAGGGGCAGCGCCTGCCGGTCACGGTGCATTTCCGGCCACAGCAGCAGGCTTATGTGCTGGAAACCTCGCAGGGCCGGGAGTCGCTGGCGGGTGAGTATCTGGAGCATGGTACCCTGAGGGTCTGTTTGGGGGATCAGGTCTTTGTCACCGGTGTGTACCGGGATCTCGCCGGTTTCACGGTTTTCCATCAGGGCCGTTGCTGGCGGCTGGCTTTGCACGATCCCCTGCAGGAGGCGGATGAGCAGCAGGTACAGGGGGGCAACCTGAGTGCACCGATGCCGGGGGTGATTGTGGCGGTTGATGTCAGTGTCGGGGATCAGGTCAGTGCCGGCCAGCGCCTGATGGTGATGGTGGCGATGAAAATGGAGCATGCGATCATCGCTCCCGATGCCGGTGAAGTGGCGGCCATTCATTTTGCGGTTGGTGATCAGGTCGGGGACGGGGATGTGTTGCTGAGTCTGGAAAGGAGACGGGCATGAAAACCATTGGTTTGCTGGGCGGGATGAGCTGGGAGTCCACCACGCTTTACTATCAGCTTATCAATCAGGGCGTCAGGCAGGCGCTCGGCGGTCTGCATTCGGCAAAAATCGTGCTGTACAGTGTGGACTTTCACGAAATCGAACAGCGCCAGCATGCCGGGGACTGGGCAGGGACGGCGCTGATGCTGACTGATGCCGCCCGTCGTCTGGAGGCTGCCGGGGCTGATCTGCTGCTGATCTGTACCAACACCATGCACAAGGTCGCCCCGGCAGTTGAAGCCGCGACTGCCATGCCGTTGCTGCACATCGCCGATGCCACTGCCCGGCGGTTGCAGGCGGACGGTATCCGGCGTGTGGGCCTGCTCGGTACCCGCTTCACCATGGAGCAGGATTTTTACAAGGGGCGGCTGGAGCAGGATTTCGGACTGGAGGTGCTGGTCCCGGAAGCAGCAGCGCGTGAACAGGTCCACCGGATCATCTATCAGGAGCTGTGTCTGGGCGAAACCAGGGCGGCATCGCGGGCGCAGTATCTGGACATTATCGGGCAGCTGAAGCAGTGTGGTGCCGAGGCCGTGATTCTGGGTTGTACCGAGATCACCCTGCTGATCCAGCAGTCACATACGTCGCTGCCCCTGTACGATACCACGGCAATCCATGCCCAGGCGGCGGTGACGGCGGCACTGGCCGGTTGAAAAGGTCGATGGGCCAGCGCCCTGCCCGTAGTGTCTGCCGGGTTTTGTAAGTTGTGAACGGCCAAATGCTTACTTGAACATGGTCTGCGGAATCAGCAACGCAATCTGTGGAAACACCACGATAAACAACAAACACAACGCCATCGCCACCCAGAACGGCATCACACCCTTGAAAATCTCCGCCATCGGCACGTCCTGGGCAATGCTTTTGACCACAAACACATTCAAGCCGACAGGAGGCGTGATCATGCCCATCTCAATCGCAATCACCGACACCACGCCGTACCAGATCGGATCAAACCCCAGGCCCGTGACCACCGGGAAGAAGATGGGTACCGTCACCACCAGCATCGCCAGCCCATCCATGAACATCCCCAGGATCAGGTAGAAAACAATGATCAGCAGCAGGATACCGAAAGGCCCCAGATGGGTGGCCTGCAAGGCGTTACCCAGCGCTTCGGGCAAGTGGGTAAACGACAGGAACGGATTGAGCACACTGGCCCCGACCACAATCAGGAACAACATCGCCGAGGTATTGATGGTATCCTTACCAGCCTCAAACAATGTCCGCCAGCTCAGTTTGCCGGCGATGGCCGCCAGACCGATGACCAGGATCGCCCCGATACCGGATGCCTCCACCGGGGTAAACGCCCCCACATAGATACCGCCGATGGAGATCACAATCACCACCAGTAACGGCAGCGCCCCGCTCAAGGCTTTCCAGCGTGCCGGCCAGCTCATCTGTTCATTGCGCGGCCCGGCAGCCGGGTTCAACGTAGTAATCAGCACAATCGCCAGAATAAACAGCGCAGTCAGCAAAATCCCCGGCAAAATCCCGGCCATGAACAACTGTCCGATACTTTCCTCGGTGAGAATGGCATAAATGACAAACCCCGTAGACGGCGGAATCAGGAAACCCAGGGTTCCCCCGGCGGCCACTGACCCGGCAGCCAGATGATCGGCGTAGTGAAAGCGCTTCATCTCGGGCAGGGCAGCGCGACCGATCGTCACGGCTGTGGCCACGGACGAGCCACTGACCGCCGAAAAGGCCGCACAACCCAGCACCGAAGCAGACGCCAGTCCGCCACGAAAACCACCCACCCAGGCAAACGCCGCCTCATACAAGCCCCGGCTGAAACCAGCGACCGAAGCGATATTACCCATCAGCAAAAACATGGGAATAACCAGCAGCGAATAATTGGAAATCGAGGAATAGGTTTCAGTGACCAACAAGGCCATGGCGGAACGTTCCCCGTTCAAGGCCCAGGTACCAAAGAACCCCACCACCAGCATGGCCATGCCCACCGGCATGCGCAGGATCATGGCGACAAACATTACCACCAGACCCAGAATGCCAAACAGCAATTCAGACATGTTTGTTCACTCCACAGCGCCACAGATCGGCAACCTGGATGACCAGCATTGTGGCATACAGCGCCGCACCCAGCACAATCAAGGCATAAAAAGGCCACAACGGAATGGCCAGCATATTGGTGGCATCGCCAAATTCGGCGGCATCCAGCGCCTGCAAGCCAGAGCGGTAAGCCAGCGCATACAGCACAAACGCAGCAATCAGGCGGCTCAGCAAATCACCCGCATAGCGCCCGTATTTGCCAATGTAGGCATCCAGTACATCCACCCGGATGTGTTGCTCGCCATGGGCAGCGGGCAGCATCGCCAGTGCCACCATGGCCACCAGACACAATTGCAGGATTTCATTGCTGCCCAGCAACGGGGCGGCAAACACGTAACGGGCGACGACGCTGGCGGTGATGACCAGCAACAATATCGCCAGGCTCAGCACCGACAAGGCAGTCGATGCGCGCACCGCCCACTGGATGGGGCGCGCATCAGCCCAGCGGCGGCCACATCCCGTGGCCGGATGGGTGGTATTCGTATCATCCGTCGTCATGGCTGTAACGCCTTCACATAAGCACTGGCTTCAAGACCGGCCTTGTCGGCATCATCAATCACCTGTTGGGTAACCTTAGCAGCAGCGGCATCAAACGGTGCGGCCTCATCGGCACTCAGGGTAATGACTTCCTTACCGGGGAGGGCTGCAAAGTCGGCCAGCGCCTTGTCGGCAACCTCCAGTTGAATCCTGTTGGCATTGAGTGCGGCTGTCTTGCCGGCTTCCTGCACCACCGCCTGCTGGGAATCCGGCAAGTCCTTGAAACTATCCCGGTTCATGATCAGGAAAAAGCTGGAAATGGTCGGCTGCATGCCTTGCGTGACATATTTGGTGACTTCGGCGAGCTTGAAGGTCTGCAAGGTGGTGGCATCAATCATGGCCCCGTCAATCACCCCGGTCTGCATGGCATTGTAGATGTCGGTAGCCGGCAGCGACACCGGCGCGGCTCCCCAGGCTTCCAGCACGCGCCCGCCATTACGGGATGGGGTACGGATCTTCAGGCCCTTGAGATCCTGCATGCTGCGTACCGGCTTGTCAGCCATCAGCAGCAAATTGGGCGCATTGTTCCACAAACCCAATAACACCACGCGGCGGTATTCCTTACTCAGGTCGGCCAGACTGGCCTGCACCCGTTCGGTACCCGTGTCAGCGCTGATGACACCCGGCAATTCAGTCAACAGTGTCTTGGGGAAACTGGAGGCGGTGTAGCCCGGCAGGGCAAACACAATATCAGCCACGCCATTGACCGCCCGATTGAATTGCTCCACCGGGCCAGTCCCCAGCTCACCGCCCATGAACACCCGCACCGTGACCTCGCCATCGGTTTTTGCCTTGACCTCATCGGCGAACGGCGCATACACACCGGCTGCATAAGGGTGCGTGGCGGGCTGGAAGTCAGCCAGTTTCAGTTCCACCGCCAGCGCAGCAGTTGTCGCCACACTCAACAGCAGGCCCATTAATATGCCAACAAATCGGTTTCTCATGATTTCTCCTCCTAAGTCAGTGAATGATAGCTTGTTACTTGAAAATCACCGTGCGGTTGCCGTCCAGGATAATGCGCCGTTGACAATGCCAGTACACCGCACGCGCCAGCACCAGGGTCTCGATATTCTTGCCCATGCGTGCCATTCTGGCGCTGTCATGGTTGTGTTCATGGCGCTGCACATCCTGCTCAATGATCGGCCCCTCGTCCAGATCGCTGGTGACATAATGCGCGGTGGCACCGGAAACCTTCACCCCGCGTGCATGGGCCTGATGATAGGGTCTGGCGCCCTTGAAGCTTGGCAGGAAGGAGTGGTGGATATTGATGGCTCGCCCTTGCAGATGACGACACATCGCATCCGAGAGAATCTGCATGTAACGCGCCAGTACCAGCAATTCGGCCTGTGAATCCTGCATGATGTCCCGTATCTTTTGCTCCTGTTCCGGCTTGTTCCGGGCGTTGACCGGCAGATAGTGGAAGGGTAGTCCATACCATTCCACCTTGTCCCTGAAAACTTCGTGGTTCGAGACCACGCCCACAATCTCGGCGGGGAAGGATTCCGCCTCTTCCTGCCAGCGGAACAGCAGGTCATTCAGGCAATGCCCATGCTGGGAAACCGCAATCAGAATCCTGGGTTTGGCTTCAGCGTCATACAGTTCCCAGTGCATGTCGAACTGCGCGGCCAGTGGCTGGAACTTTTCCCGGATCTGGGCGAGCGTCAGCGCCGGGGCATCTGCTGAAGACTTTGAAAATTCCCAGCGTGCAAAGAAACGCTGTTTTTCCAGATCGGCATATTCGGCGGCCTCCAGCACCGTACAGTCAATCTCGTAGAGAAAATTTGACACACTGCGGACAATCCCCAGGGTTTCGGGGCAATCGATTTTCAGGATATAGCGGCTCATTGGAACTCCTCCATTCAGGTTCAGATGCACCCGCTGGTGCGTGCATCAGGGGTGTGGTGGGTGCAGGGTTGGCGCATCCCAGCCAAGGGAACCAATACCCTCACCTTCACCAGCCAGGCGCGTGGCACTGCGCAAGGTATTGTCGATCAGCATGGTGACGGTCATGGGGCCGACCCCACCGGGCACCGGGGTGATCCAGGCGGCTTTCTCGCTGACGCCCTCAAAATCAACATCGCCGACAATGCGGCCATCGGCCAGGCGGTTGATGCCGACATCGATGACCACGACTCCCCGGCGTACCATTTGCGGCACAATCAGATTAGGGCGACCGGCGGCCACGATCAGGATGTCGGCGAGAATGGTGTGCTGGGCCAGGTCGCGGGTACGTGCGTGACAGACGGTGACGGTGGCTTCCTTTTGCAGCAGCATCAGCGCCATCGGCTTGCCGACAATATTGCTGGCCCCGACAATGACGACATTCTGCCCGGCAACGTCAATCCCGGCGGTTTCCAGCAGCAACTGGACGCCATACGGGGTGCATGGCGGGAAAATGGTATTGCCGGTGGCCAGCGCGCCCACGTTATAAAGGTGAAAGCCGTCGACATCCTTGTTGACATCAATGGCTTCCAGCACCCGGCGCATGTCAATGTGCGCCGGCAGCGGCAGTTGCACCAGGATGCCGTGTACCGTGTCATCGGCATTCAGCGCTTCAATGCGTTGCAACAAGTCGGCTTCGCGGGTGTCAGCGGGCAGTGAATGTGTGCTGGAGTGGACACCGCACTCTTCGCAGGCTTTTATCTTGTTGTTGACGTACACGCGGGAGGCGGGGTTATCCCCCACCAGCACCACCGCCAGCCCCGGCACAATGCCTTGCTGCTTGAGGTGCTCGGCGTGGCGGCGGAAATTCTGGCGCAACTGGCGTGACAGCGCCTTGCCGTCAATGATCCGGGCGCTCATACGCTGATCCCGTTTTCAGTCAGTTCAAAGCGTCCCGCCGCGACATCCGCTGCCCATTGGGCCGTGACAGGAAACGCACCCAGGGTAAACAGGTGAATACCGCTGATATTGGCCTGCGGTTGGGTACTGGCATACTGCGCCAGGTCGCGTACCAGTTTGTCCGGGGTTTGCAGCAGCAGCAGTTTGTGAACCTGTTTCGCCTGTTTGGTCAGGAAGGTGATCGATGGCCCGACCCCGCAATTGGCCGCATGCCCGATCAGTGACTTCAGGCTGGCCGGGCCGGGTATGCCCACTACCAGCGGCAACTGATTGCCTTCTTCACGAACGCGCTCGATCCAGTCAATGATCGGCTGGGCTTCAAACACGAATTGCGTGATCATGTACATGTCAGCACCGGTCAACTCCGCATAACGGATTTTGCGCTGCCCGTACTCACGCAGGAACAGGCGTTCAATATCAGGGCTGCCTTCCGGGTGCCCGGCAATGCCGATGGACTTGATGCCGAAACGGTCAAACAGGCCGGTCTCCAGCAGCGCGGCAGAATCCTCGAATTCCCCGGCGGCTTCACGGTCAGCACCACCCAGCGCCAGCACGGCAGTGACACCGGCTTCCGAGGTGGCGCGGTCAAGGTAATCACGCAGTGTCTGCTGGTCGGGAATGCTGCGGGCGGTGAAATGCGGCACCGGCTGCATGCCCTCATCGCTCAGGCGTTTGCAGGTGCTCAGGGTTTCATTGAAATCGCTGCCCGGCAGGGCGGTGACATATACCCGCGTCCCCGGCTTGAGGTGCTCACGGAAATCGGGAATCTTGGCCGCCCCTCTGGGGGTGATTTCGATACTGAAAGGGTTCATCAGCCCGATGATGGCCTGGGTCGGGTCAGCGCCGGGCTGCCGGGCGTCAGGTGTATCACCGGGTGCGGTATTGGGTTGTCTGGACATGAGTATCACCAAATGGCTGCTGCCTGGAACACCCGGCTGGCGGTGCCGCCGGGAGTCCGACAGATAGATTGGAAAGTTCAGCGCTGTTTAGTAATACTTCAGGCGAAAGGGCCGGAAGCAATGCGCGCACGGATGGTGGTCTGGACATGACGCTCCACACCCGGTTTCCGCGAACCACCGTTTTCCTCACCCCAGACGATTTCAACCTCGGTACCGTCCCTGGCATCCGTTTCGTTGATCATGGCCAGCGAAATCCAGCCGCGCACATTGGCGGTGTAAACCGGATACAGCGAAACCCCGACCATTTTTCCGTTCAACATCACTTTGTCGAACGGCAGGGTGGCGTAATGGGCCGCCGGCATTTCCATGAATTTGTAGCGCTCGCCGGTGCTGAACATGCTCTGGAACACCTTCATCACGTCGTCCGGGTTCCACTTCAGCCATTTCTTGGTGCGGTGCGGCTGATCCTGCATTTTCTGCAAGGCCTGCTTGCCAATGAATTCATGGTCTTCAAACTTGATCAGCTTGCCGTAGCCCAGATCCCAGGGGGTCTGGTAATAATCTTCAATATTGTCGGAGTAGAAACTGCCGCCCAGTGAGGCATTGGCCTCAAAGCCATTACCGCTTAACCATTCACGGTAAGCCTTCATCTTTTCGCCTGAATAGATGGCCGGAGTAGGTGAGGGAATCCAGCCCGATTCGTGCGCCACGGTGGAATAGGTGCGGCTGCCGCCCAGCTTCAGGCCCAGGTCTTCGCCGACGGACTGGAGGGTTGCGATCACGCCATCAATTTCCTCCATCGGCCCCCAGAACTCCAGGCCGGGTGCGCCTGACATGCGGTGGTTCAGGCCGGTGACCTTGTACTTGCCGATCTTGAACTCGGCCATGCTGAAGAACGGGATTTCCGGCATCGGGCCACCATTGGCACGCTCAAAAATCTGGCTGGCGGTCGGGCCTTGTACCTGAAGGCGGAAACGGCTGCGCTGGTTGGGGTTGCTGACACTGCGCTCGTCACGGCGTACTTTCACGTCATAATCACCGGTCACGGCGTTGTATTCCACCCAGTTGGGTGTGGCTGGCCGCCCCACAATGCTGACCAGGTTGTTGTCCTGATGGAACAGGATGCTGTCACCGATCACATAGCCGTCAGGGTTGCAGCACACGATCTGCTTGGCCTTGTTGACCGGGAAATTCTTGTAGCCATTCACCGAGACATCCGACAGCAGGCGATAGACATCAGGCCCCTCGAAAAAAGTGTCGGTCATGTGGTAGGACTGATTGAAGAGCACCGCGCCCTTCATCCACGATTCCTGCTCGTCGCGCCAGTTGCTGTACTCGCTTTGCACCGGAAAGATATAAGGGCCAACCTGCGAGTTGCGCAGCATTTCCACTGCACCGCCTGATTGGTTGATCTTGTCTTCAAGGGAAAAACCGGACATGGATTACCTCCTCCTTTGGGTCTGAAATGGTCCTTTCACTCACATCTCCAGTCAGAAGATTCATGAATGGTGAGTGCATGACAGCCATATTATCGATGACGTAGCGCGAAAAAAAGCGGCATATCGCGTGATCACTTATTCCAGTCTGGAATAAATAGAAGCGTTGTTCAGCAGTGTCGTTTATGATGGTGTGTCCGGTGTCTTGAGCAGGAATCATCATGGATACACTCACCAACCTCAAAACCTTTGTTGCCGTTGCCAAATACGGCGGCTTTTCCGATGCGGCCCGGCAACTGGATGTGGTGCCCTCCGTGGTCGCCAAGCGCATCTCCCAGCTTGAACAAAGCATGCAGACCCGTCTGTTCCAGCGCTCGACGCGGCGCGTGCGCATTACCGAGGCTGGTGTGCAACTGTATGGGCGGGTTCCTGGCCTGCTGGCCGAATTTGAGGAGGTGGTCAGTAGTGTGCAACGCGATGACAAGAAGCTCGAAGGCCATATCCGCATCATGGCACCGACCACCTTGACCCTGATGCACCTGAGCCAGACCTTCAGCGCCTTCATGGCACAACACGAGCGCATTACCCTGGAAATCGCCCTGGTTGACCTTTCCAGCAACCCCGAAGAACAAGCCTGTGACCTGGCCATCAGCGGCAGGGTTGCCAGCTACGAGGGTGTGATTGACCTGCCGTTATGCTCAACGCAGCGTGTGCTGGTCGCTGCGCCCGATTACCTCGGGAAACATGCCCTCACCTTGAGCCATCCCCGTGAACTTATTGAGCATCCGTGCCTGGTGTTTTCGCCTTCGGGCAAGTGCTGGAATTTTCAGGGTAAGCGGGGAGTGCGTTCGGTGGAGGTGACTCCGCGCCTGCTGGCTGATGACAATATCACCTTGCTGCATGCCGCCATCCAGGGGCTGGGGATTGCGGTATTGCCAAACTATATTGCGGCGGAGGCGATTGCCAACGGTGCCCTGGAACATCTGCTGCCCGACTACCCATTGCAGGAAACCTGGTTTCGGGCTTATGTCCCCAAACGGCGCTTGCAGATTGCCCGCGTCCAGGCCCTGATCGACTGGATAACGGCAGACCTCAAGCAGTTTTCCGAGGGTTGGCGGCTGGAAGCTTAGGGCTGTTTTTCAGTGTACCCATTCCATAAAGCAGGTCAGGGCCTGATTCGCCAAGGTCAGCAGCCCGGAGACCTCCAGCTCACCGGTACGGGCGGGGAGCAGAAACCGGCGTGGTGTGGCCTGAAAGTCATAGCCTTCCAGACGCTCGTATTCCCAGGGAAACGGCAGCTGAAGCTGGGCCGGCAGCACATCCTGTCCTTCGCCATCCTCGATGCGCAGAAACAGGCGTATTCCCTGCTCCGGATCAATGCGCACGCGGGTGTCCATCTCGAAGACCCGCCGGCGCACGCCGGTATAGGAATAACAGCGGCAGAAAGCCCGCTCACGCCACAGACGCCCTGGTGACGGGTCGCCATCATAGTTGGCCATGCTTTCCATGTCCCAGGCCGAGTTTTCATCCATGCCGTGCCGCTCCAGTGCCAGTTTCCAGCTGGTATCCCACAGCTCCAGTAGCAGCAGGGCAAAGTCGGCCCGCACTTTCAGCGCTGCCAGACGGGCACTGTGATAGGTGCGGACATCCTGCCAGCCCAGCCCGGCGGGCAGGTGCTCATCCGTTTGTTCCAGCAGGTGCTCCACCACGGAGCGTAGCGAAGGGTCGTTGAAATAATCCTGCAGGCTGTCAGGAATGCTGATGGCTCTCATGTGGGCTCCCTGAATGAACGGTTATGGTATCCCACAGGCTGCGCCGGAAGCGGGCAAAGCCGGTTCCGAAACGCAGTGCCTGCCGGGTGATCCGGGTCTCCCAGCACTGCAGCAGTGCAGGCCAGGGGGCAAAGTGCCAGTAGCGACGGTAATAGTGGTTGCCCAGCAGGTGTACCGAAGGGCGCTCCTGCAGGCCAAGCACAAAAAACCAGGCATGCTGCTCCAGGGCTGCGGCTGATCCCAGCTGCTGCAAGGCATGGCGTTTGGCGGCTGGAAACTGGTCGTAACGGGTCGGGCGCTCAAACTGGCAATCCAGTACCACAACCCGCTTCCCCCCCTGGTCCGAATGCCAGCTCAGGGCCAGCAGTACACTGCCATGCCGCCCCTGTTCCAGCCAATCTGCCTGTGCCGAGCGCAGGAAAGCCTCCCGTTCCGCCAGCAGCACTGGACGAACGGCAGCTGCTGTCTCTGCCGTTTGCAGCAGGGCCTGCAGCAACAGCCAGCCGACCGGGCGTACCTGATTCAGAAACTGCATCAGGCCTCGCATCAGGCGCACTCCGTCCCATGGCAATTCCCAGTCGGGCGACTCCTGGCGCAGCATGTGTTCAGGCGAATGCAGATCACCCAGCCCCGGCAGGTCCAGCAGGCGCTGACTTACCGGGTAGTCGCCGAAATAGTCCGGACAGCGTTTGGCCAGTATCGGCATGAAGCGCTCAAATGTGCTGAGGGCAAACGGCTGCATGTCCCTGACGGCTGCCGTATTCCAAAGCTGATGGGTATCAATGCGCCCTGCCAGCAGCTGATAATCCGGTGTCTGCGTTGTTGCTACCATTCTGTCCTGGCCTTTATGGTGAGGTATCAAATTTTGCCCGTTCTGTGGGGCTGGCTCAATCAACCGTACCGGTACGGTGCTGAAATTCAGCAGTCATGGTCTTTGCTGCGCCGCACACAGGGGTCTGCTATGATGCCTGGAATCAAGTGAGCATAAGACCGGAAGGGGCCTATGAGTATGGCAGATCCAATCACCACCGAGCTGCATTTCCCGTTTCCCGATGCACCGGCACCGGGACAGTTGTTTGAGGTCAGTGATGGCCTTTACTGGCTGCGCATGCCGTTGCCGATCCGCCTGAACCATATCAACCTGTGGCTGATGGAGGGGGAGTCGGGTTTCAGCATCGTGGATACCGGCTGGGCCACGGATGAAAACATTGCGATCTGGGAGCGGGTGGCTGCGGAGCGTTTTGTCAGCAAGCCGGTCCGGGAAATCGTTGTCACCCACATGCACCCGGATCATATCGGGCTGGCGGGCTGGCTCAGCAAGGTGCATGATGTGGAGCTTTTCATGTCACGGGCCGAGTACCTCAACTGCCATCTGCTGTTGAGCTACACGCATGAGGATGCAC
This sequence comes from Thiothrix sp., assembly GCA_020442915.1. Classification (GTDB taxonomy): domain Bacteria; phylum Pseudomonadota; class Gammaproteobacteria; order Thiotrichales; family Thiotrichaceae; genus Thiolinea. The sequence goes on from JAGRJD010000023.1 coordinate 48,937, forward strand.
CGGAAGAGGCGACTGGCTTTTATCAGGCCATCGGCTACAGTGAAGCCCAGTTGCACAACTACCAGGCTCATTTCGGCAAGTTCGGCCAGTTTGTGCGTTCCCTGCCGCATGCCTACCACCGCCTCAAGGAGGGTGATGAGGTGTTGCTGGGGGACCGGCGCTGGCAGGTCATTATCGGGGAGGGGCATTCCCCCGAGCATGTGTGCCTGTACAGTCCCGAGCACCGGTTATTGATTTCAGGCGATCAGCTGCTGCCCAGCATTTCCTCCAATACCAGCGTCTGGCCTTCCGAGCCGCATGCCAATCCACTGGAGGAATGGCTGGCTTCCTGCCGGAAGCTGAGCCGGCTGATTCCGGATGATGTACTGGTGCTGCCGGCCCATGGTCTGCCGTTCCGGGGGGCCCGTGTCCGCCTGGAGCAGCAGATGCGGGAAATTGAAGAAAATCTGGAGCAGCTGCTGACGTTCTGCGACAAGCCGCGCCGGGTGGTCGATACCTTTCCGGTGCTGTTCCGCAGTGAAATCACCAACAGCAACCTGATGATGGCTGCCGGGGAAGGTCTGGCCCATCTGCACTGCCTGCAGGCACGCGGGCGGGTCCAGGTCGAATATCGGGACGGTGTGGGTTACTGGCAGCGTATTTCATAAGGCAATCAGGTATGATCCTGAATGATTATGGTTGTCAATTAATTTTACTGGTTAATCAAAAAAATTAATTAATTCAATTCTTGTGCTGTGCACAAAAACCCTTATTATGTGATTTAACGACTTGTCGGCTAAATGCGACAAGCAGATTCAGAGGGTGGTGCTGTGCTGCCACCTGTTCGGGCAGGCACCCCGAAAATCATCGTTCCTGTCCCGATCCAACCGTTGATTAAGAGAGGTTAAACTATGGGCACACCCGCTCAAACCCAGGCCGCCGGCCACTTCAGTCCGGTAGCGCTGCAGGCCAATCTGCTCAAGGCCACCCTGTTATGGAAGCAGTTCTGCAGCCGCATGATCGCCGATTACCTGCAGGGGGATAACCAGACGGTCAGTAATGAGGCCTTTACCCGTGCGGTTTCCCAGTGGGTCGCCAGTCTGGCGGCCAATCCGGTACCGGTGTTTCAGGCTGGTGTGAACTACCTGACAAATCAGACCCAGCTCTGGCAGGGCATGGCGGCGCGCATGGCCGGTGTGGGTGATTTCCCTCTCAGTCTTCACAGCAGTCGTGACCGCCGTTTCAAGGATGAAGCCTGGCAGAGCAATCCGCTGGGTGCCATCATGATGCAGTCCTATCTGAATTTTGCCGACTATTGGAAGTCGCTGACCCAGGTACAGGATGGAATGGCGGAAAATGATGCAGAAAAGGCCCGCTTCCTGATCAACACCATGGTGGATGCGCTGGCACCCAACAACTATGCCATAACCAATCCGGAAGTCTGGAATGCCGTCCTGGCAAGCAATGGCGAGAATCTGGTCAAGGGCATGGAAAACCTGCTGCAGGATTTCCAGCAGGGTGAACTGCGCATCCGCATGACCGATACCGAGGCTTTCGAGGTCGGGCGTGATATTGCCACAACACCAGGGCAGGTCGTGTTCTGTAACGAGCTGCTGGAGCTGATCCAGTACAATCCGAGCACGCCGGACGTACATAAAACGCCGCTGCTGATTGTGCCGCCCTGGATCAACAAGTATTACATCCTGGACCTGCGTGAAAAGAATTCCTTTGTCAGATGGGCAGTGGAGCAGGGTCATACCGTGTTCATGATTTCCTGGAAAAATCCGGGTAGTGACCAGAAAGACCTGAGTTTTGATGACTACCTGAAGTCCGGCACTCTGGCTGCCATGGATGCCGTGGAAAAAGCCACTGGCGAGCGGGAGCTGAATCTGGCTGCTTACTGTCTGGGGGGGACGCTGGCAGCGGCAACCCTGGCCTACCTGAATGCCCGGAATGACCAGCGGGTCAAGAGTGCTACTTTCTTCACCACCCTGATTGATTTTTCCGAGCCGGGTGAAATCGGTGTCTTTCTGGACGAGCAGCAGGTCAGTGCGCTGGAAAAACTCATGGAGGCCAATGGCGGCTATCTGGATGGCAAGAACATGGGGGCTGCCTTCAACATGCTGCGGGCCAATGACCTGATCTGGTCCTTCTTTGTCAACCTTTACCTGCTGGGCAAGGAGCCGGTGCCGTTTGATCTGCTGTACTGGAATTCGGACAGCACCCGCATGCCGGCTGCCATGCACAGTTTTTACCTGCGCAACATGTACCTGAATAACTGCCTGCAGGAGCCTGGTGGCATTACACTGCTGAATACCCCGATCGACATCAGCGCCGTCCAGACCCCGGTGTATTTCGTCTCCGCCCGTGATGACCATATTGCGCCCTGGAAAACCACCTATCTGGGTGCACAGCTGTTTGCCGGTCCCCGGCGCTTTGTGCTGGGGGAGTCCGGTCACATTGCCGGTATCGTCAATCCGCCGTCTGCCAACAAGTACGGTCACTGGGTCAATGATGACCTGTCCGGTGATGCTGATGACTGGTTTGCCGGAGCAGGCAGGGTGGACGGCTCCTGGTGGCTGGACTGGGACCAGTGGGTGAAGCAGTACGAGGGAGAGCCGGTCGAGGCCCGCAAGCCGGGTGATGGTGCACTCAAATCCCTTTATCCGGCTCCCGGCACCTATGTGCTGGAAAAATCCTGATGACGGCAGTGCAGCCGGAAGGGGAACGCAGGCAGGCCCATACCTGCGTTCTGCCCATGCGCTGGGGGGACATGGATGCCTATGGCCACCTCAACAACGTGGCCTATTTTCGTTTCATGGAAGAAGCCAGGGTGCGATTGCTGGATGCGATGCAGATCAGCGATATTGAAACCGGGCGTGAAGCCCCGGTGGTCATCAATGCCGGCTGCACCTTCCTGAGCCAGCTTGCCTATCCGGATGACATCCGGGTCGTGTGTCTGGTCGGCGAACCGGGGCGCAGCAGTTTCATGATCTGGTACGAACTGTACAGCAGTGCCCAGCCGGATCAGCCCGCTGCGGAAGGCTATTCCAAGGTGGTCTGGATCGACCGTGAGACCAACCGTTCCGTCCCGTTGCCGGCACTGATCCGGCAGCAATTGGCCTGAACTCTCTGCATTCTGCATATTTTTTGGGTGTATTTCATGCACTTTTCAAGGGTTTCCGCAGGTACGGAAGCCTGAATCCGGCTTGAATAGGCTATACTTTTCCCGTGTCAGTTCAGGATCGGGGAGGGAGCAATGGAACCACAGACAGAAAGCGAAGCAGCCGGCGTCAGGGCATCCCGGGATGTGATGCAGATTTCTGCTGCAACCGACAAAGCCCTGAAACGCCTGTCGGAAGCCAGCAAGGATGATGTCAAGGGCGTTGCTGCTTCCCAGATCGAGCTGCTGTCCCGTTTTTATGACCTGTCCCTGACCCAGGCCGGGCACAGTTTTCGCTGGGCACTGGTGGCCAGTATTGTCGGCTTCCTGTTTTTTGTGGCAGCGCTGGGCGTGGCCATGACCTGGGGGGACGGCGAATTTTCCGGGGTGGCCCGCATTGCCACCATCGGCGGGGTGATTTCGGAGTTCATTGCCGGAGTCAATTTCTACCTGTATGGACGCACCCTGTCCCAGCTCACCCTGTTTCAGGGGCGGCTGGAATCCACCCAGCGTTTCCTGCTGGCCAACAGCCTGTGTGAAGCACTGGGTGAGGAGCATCGTGATACCACCCGTGCCCAGCTGATCAATCAGCTGATCCAGTCCGGCCGTGATCGGGATGCGGACCTGCCTGACTCGCCACGCCGACGGCGTTCGGCACCGGAAGCCGAAGCGGTTTCCGGGCTGCCTTCAGCGCCACCACCCCCATCACCTGCCGCCGCTTCAGTTGCTGCCAGCTGACAGCCTGTCTCTGAAAAATAGCCGTTGATCGGGAAAAGCGAACAAAATACGAATCAAGATAAAGTTTTTTTGATTTTACAAATTCGGTTTTGGTTCGCATAATGGATTCGTGTTTGGTTCGGTACAGGAAAAACCCATGTTGACACGCAGACAGCAGCAGGTCTGGGAAGCCATCCAGAACTGGTATCGGCGCCACGGTTATGCCCCCACGCTGGATGAGATTGGCCAGGCGACAGGTATCAACACCCGCAGCACGGTGCATCAACATGTCCAGATACTGATCCGTGAGGGCGTCCTGATGGCGGGCCAGGGCAAGCGGGCTTACCAGATGCCCGTCCGTGCCCTTGCGCAGCATCCGCAGATGAGCCTGCCCCTGTTCGGTCAGATTGCTGCAGGCCGCCCGATAGAGGCCATCGCGGATCAGAATGACATCAATCCGAACGAGCTGTTTATCGGCCAGGGACGGTATGCCCTCAAGGTCAGGGGTGAGTCCATGGTTGATATCGGTGTCATGGACGGGGATTACGTGGTGATTCAGGAGTGCGAGACCGCCCGTAATGGTGAGGTGGTTGTAGCACTGGTGGAAAACCATGAAGCGACCCTGAAACGTTTTTACCTGCACCCGGACGGACAGATAGAACTGCGGCCTGAAAACAGTAGCCTGATGCCGATGTTCTATCCGGCACCCAAGGTGCGTATCCAGGGCCGCATGATCGGCCTGTTCCGCACCGTCTGACCTGAATTCCCCATGCCCATTGCTCCCGGCACCAACGGGAGCCTTGCCCACCGGCAGTACTCCGGTACTGCCGTTTTTTTTGATTCTGGTAAAACAAGGAGAACATGCCATGACAGCCTATTCCCGTTCCAATCCCGGCAGGCCCCGCTCCCCGGCCCGTGTCCGGTCCACTGCTTCTGCACCGCTGCCGGCAGTTGCCGTCCCCCGGCAGCCGTCCGGGACAACGGCGGACAAGGGGATTGACTATCGTGAACTCTGGAAAGTCCTGCGGGTGGTGCTGGTTGCCTGGGCCTTTGGTGTCTGGCTGCTGCTGGTACTCATGCCGGGACTGGAGCAGATCAGCAGCCTGACCAGTGCCATGCTGCACCTGCCGCACATTTTCATCGGGCTCGGGATTTATGGAGCCCTGTTTGCCGCCTACAACCTGCGTTCTGATGGCCACATGTTGTGGTTTCTGGGAGCGCTGCTGTTACTGGCTGGTTGGATGTAGAAAAAAGTGTGCGAAGAAGGCGGCCACCTTCTTCGCACGGCTCCTGCATACTTGATAAGCACTAGTGACAGGAAAGCTGATTATGAAGGATTTGAAGCAAAACACCAATCTTGACCGCCCGACGTTCATTATCCGGACCAAAAGCCTGCGTGACATTCTTGCCGACCTGCGCAAGGCGGAATTGTGGCTGACCATCGCGGCAGTGGCCGCCTTTCTGGCATCAGCTTTTTTTGTAGTCAAGTATTTTGTCGGCGGTGACCTGACGCCGGAGTCCTGGAGCAGCGAGCAGTGGATGAACGCTCTGCTGGGGCTGGGAATCACTGCGGTCATTACCTCGGCCCAGGCGTTTCTGTATGCTTCGGGTTACAAGGGACATGCGGCTGTGATTGCGACTTTTGTCGTGGTTTTCTTCGGGCTGTTTTCCGAGATTTCCCAGTCCATGGAGCGCGAAGATGCCACTGTGCGCCACCGTTCGGAAAATTCCGCCGTGTTTCAGGCCGCCCTGAACAGTATCGGTACGGTGGCCGGCACAGCCAATGCCATGTCACCGGAACAGAAGCAGCTGGCGGATGCCCGTGCCGGTCTGAATTACTGGGAGGGGCTGAAAGCGCAGAAAAATGCTGTGCACCAGTCCGTCAAATATTCACACCGTACTATCGACCGTAACATCACCGATTTCCGGCAGCAGATTGACTCCCTGTCCCGGCAGGTCGGGATGCAGGACCAGAACCGTTCCAGCCTGCTGGCCGGTGCCATCAATCAGGCAAAGGCACTGGAATACGATGAAGACAAGCACTATGCCATGATCCGGCTGATCCGCAACCTGCTGGGTGTGACCGGCTTGTGGGCCTCGTTCCTGTTTTCCGTCATCATTATCGGCACGTTTGAATATGCCTTTCATTTTGTCGGTGCGTATGTCGCGGACCACAAGCGGGCCCTGCTGCTGCTGGGCCGTGATGCAAATGGCAGCCGGATCCTGTCCGCAGTCCATGAGGCACCTCAGCCTGCTGGCGGGCCTCCGATTCCGGAGGATCATGGCAACCTGCTGCGTGACTCCTCTCTGGACTGGCTGACACCCGAATGCCAGCAACAGGTTCCGTCCGTCGGACTGGAGGAAGTGCCCCGCGCTACAGAGCGAACAGGAGTATCATCAGCCGCTGGTTCCCCTGTAGCTGCCGGGCCAGAATCCCATGAAGATGGAGCCGGTATCGGGCCGGAGATGGCCAGGGTACATGACCTGACCCAAAAGCGCTTTTACAAGATCATTTATACCGATATCCGCAACAGTATCCTGAACGAGGAAATCAGGCCCACGGTACGTCCGGTCACGGAGGCCGTCACCGGCATCATCCGTGAAAAGGGGCAGGCCATGGGTATCAATCCCGCCCAGGTCGGGAAACCGGAACGTCAACGCATCGCCCAGACCATTCTGGAGCAGCTGGAGCGGGAAAGTGTCCTGCTGCTGAATCAGGAAGGCGGGATTGGCAAGGCCAAGTATGTGCTGGCACCACGTTTCATGCGCAGTGCCCAAAGCACACACGCTGCCCTGTAATTGTCGACTGTACCGGTACAATTTGTTTCCGGTCAGCATGAAAGCTGCGCCCTTGCCCTGTTTTCCCGTAACGTATCATGTCAGAATAACCTATAAATGAATGACAATGATTGAAATGAGCAGGCGCAGTCATGTTGAGAATTTTTGCAGCGTTGCTGTTGGGGCTGGTTTTTACGCTACCGGTACAGTCCGATAACCAGAGTTATGGACCCATTGCCGAAAATGAGACGCTCTGGGTCGTGGCAGAAAAGCTGCTGCCGGATAACGGTATTACCGTGCAACAGATGATGCTGGCCATTTACCGCAAAAATACCCACGCCTTTGCTGCCAACAACATTAATTCCCTGATGAAGGGGGCTTACCTCATTGTACCGGATGCCGCCGAGGCCAGAGAGCTGGGGCGTGTGTCGGCCAGCAAGGAAGCACAGCGTCAGTACCAGCGCTGGAAGGCGGGCAAGTACAGTACCAACAGGAATCGCGCCTTGTTGCCGGAAGGTTTTACGCCGCCTGCCACCCGGGAAACCGCCGGTTCCGGTTTGCCTGAAACGGAGCCGGATGCCGTAAAAGCTGCTGCTGTACCAGATGCTGATACTGCAGTCCCGGCTGTTCCAGCCGTTGTCGCCGCCAGACCAGCCACGGCTTCAGGTCAGGAAACCACCCTTGAAACGGTTAAGCGTCTGCGTACGGAAGTGGCGACACTTAAGGACGAACTGGCCGCCACCAAGGCGGAAAATGAACGTTTGTTGAGTGAGCTGACCATTCTGCGGAGTGTGCAGGCAGAGGCCAGGGTCCAGCAGGCTCCGGTTGACGAGGAAATAGCCAAACAGGTGCGTCTGCTGGAGTCCGAGCTGAATGAACTGAAATCCATTCTTGGTGCAAAAGATAACCATATCAAGACCTTGCAGGCAAATCTCAAAAGTGCCAGTGAAGCCATTAAATCCCAGCATGCCGACAACATGCGTCTTTATAACCTGCTCAAACAGGTCAGCCCTTCCAGTCTTCCGACAGAAGCGGCCCCGGATGAGGTTGTGCAGCCGCAATTGACGCTGGCTGCAGTAGAGCCGTCTCCTGCATTGTCCGATCCTGATTCACAAACCGGAACACCGGTGCAGGCACCGGAAAATCCGGCTCATGCGGCGGGTGCCGTCTGGGCGGATCAGGTCAGTCCGCAGGCCGGGAGTGACAGGGTTGCTGCCAAGCCGGAACAGTCACAGCCAATCCGGCTCAGCCAGATAGTACCGGCTACTTCCGCTTCATCCGGTGATGGCATCATGTCATCCACGGTACAGCTTTCCATGGCTTCGGTGTCTCCGTTGGCCTGGGGTGTGGCCCTGTTATCGTTTCTGTTTGTGGTATATACAGCCTTGAAAGCATTTCTGCAGCACCGGGCGATGGTTCGTCTTGATCTGGAAACGGCGTGGGAGCAGCAAAAACAACGTCAGGAAGCCCTGAAATCCCGTGCCCAGCAGGATATTGTGCAGGCAAAGCCGGACCTGGTTGGGCCACATCAGGACCCTGACTTCAATTTCTGAGTAAAACAGTATGGATTCACGTGGAACCATGGCTTGTGGATAACTTCGTGATTGGCAATCAGCCTGAGTTATCCTGTTTCCGGTTCAATGGCTCGTCTGCTATTTGCACCAGGGAATTTTCCATTTTTACGCTGTTTCCTGCTTGACTGGGCCTGCCCTGCTATCTTTCAGCCTTTATCCGGGGTCCCAGAAGGACAGCAAATTCCACTTTTGCATTTTTAGGTGACTGCTGGAGGGTATCTTATCAACAGTCAGCCTGTGGATAACTCTGTAGATAATTGTTGTCGCCCCGACTCCGCTGCTATGCTTCGGCGACCATGCCTGAAAACTGCTGGAAAATCCCTGGCGCTTGCGGTACAAAGCCCCCATGCTGAATTTTGCAGGTTTGACTCATGAGATATGATGTATACGGTATCGGGAACGCGCTGGTTGACAAGGAATTCGAGGTTTCAGATGCATTTCTTGCCGAGCAGGGCATTGAAAAAGGCTTTATGACCCTGATTGACGAGGACCGGCATCATCAACTGCTGGCCGAGTTGCAAAGCCGTTTTGGCCTGAAGCAGCGCACAGGTGGCGGCTCGGCAGCCAATACCATTGTGGCTGCCAGCCAGTTCGGTGCCAGCACCTTCTATGCCTGCAAGGTGGCAGATGACGAGTTTGGTGAATTTTACCGCCAGGACCTGGAACAGGCTGGCGTTGACAACTGCCTGGAGCGGATCAATGTGGTCGGTAATACCGGCAAGTGCATGGTCATGATCACGCCGGATGCCGAGCGCACCATGAATACCTATCTGGGCATAACCACCGATTTTTCCATGGCCGAGCTGGATCTGGAGGCTCTGAAACAGGCGCGTTACCTGTATTGGGAAGGCTATCTGGTCACTTCCGATACGTCACGGGCCGCTGTGCTGGCAGCACGCCGGTTGGCCGCCGAACAGGGTATCAAAACTGCCATGACCTTCTCTGATCCCTCCATGGTGACTTATTTCCGGGACGGTGTGGCTGAACTGCTGGGTGATGGTGTTGATATTCTTTTCTGTAATACCGAAGAGGCACAGACTTTCACCGGGACCGACAATCTGGATGCTGCGATAGCAGCCCTCAAACCCTGTGCTGGCAGACTGGTGATCACCCTGGGCAGTAAGGGAGCCATGGTGGTCAATGGTCAGGGACGGATCAGCATTGATCCCCATCCGGTACGGGCTATTGATACCAACGGTGCCGGTGACATGTTCGCGGGTGCCTTTCTGTATGCCATCAGTCAGGGAATGGATGATGCCAGTGCAGGTCGACTTGCCAGTCTGGCTGCCAGCCGCATTGTTTCTGTTTATGGTACTCGGCTGAGCCGTGCGGTACATGCTGAACTGTTGTCCGCTATTCAGGGATGAGCGTCCCCTGGGCCAGCCCGGTGGGCAGAACGGCACGGGCAGGGTCTCTGGTTGCCGGTCAGCCCTGCTTTTCGGCAAATGAGACGGTATAGTTTTTGCCCTGTTTGAGCTTTTTGAAGTTGCCGAATATCTCATTCAGGTTGCGCTTCATGTATTCGCGCAACCCGTTGATGGTCACCAGATAAATCCGCCCGTCCGGTTTGAGGTGGTGATGGGCATCGTGCAGCATGATACGGGTCATTTCGTTACCGACTTTGGCAGGTACATTGGAGGCTACCACATTGAAGCGCCGGGCCGGGTCGATGTGCTGGAAGGCATTGCTCAGCATGGCCTCAGCGTTGCCGATCCGGTTCAGGTGTGCATTGCGATTGCTGTATTCCACGGCCATGAAGTCCCGATCCACCATCAGCGTTTTGCCCTGTGGCGCCAATCGGGCCAGTGCCAGCCCGATCGGGCCATAGCCGCAGCCCAGATCGAAACAGTCATCCGTCGGTTCGATGGCCACATACTTCAGCAATAACCGGGTCCCTTCATCAATTTCACGGGGTGAGAAAATGCCCCAGGTACTGGCGAACTGCAGGGAGTGACCACACAGTTCGGTCTCAAAATGAATGTCTTTGCGCAGTTGCTTCAGGCTGTCAGGGGGGCGGATGTTGTTCATGCTTTCTGCCCCGGTGCTGCTTCCAGTGCCTCAAACAGGCGTTCTGCCTCAGCCAGTGCCGTATCCATATCCGGGTTAAGTACACAGAAATGCCCCATTTTTCGCCCCCGGCGTGCGGTTTTCTTGCCGTACAGGTGCAGTCGGGTACCGGTACTGGCCATCAGGGGAGTCCAGTCCGGCTGGTCGCTGCCCCACAGCTCGCCCAGCAGGTTGACCATCACCACCGGGGTATGCTGGCGCACCTCTCCAAACGGCAACTCACACACCATGCGCACCTGTTGTTCAAACTGTGAGCTGATGCAGGCATCCAGGGTGTAGTGGCCGCTGTTATGGGTCCGGGGCGCCATTTCATTCACCAGCAGCTCCCCTTGGGTGGTCACGAAAAACTCCACTGCCAGCACACCGACAAAGTCCAGTTTGTCGGCAATGCGTCGGGCCGCAGCCTGAGCTGAGTCCGCCAGCTCCGGATCAATACGTGCCGGGACGATACTCTGGTGCAGAATACCGTGGCGGTGCCGGTTTTCAGCTACCGGAAAACAGCAGGTTTCACCCGCCAGGTTGCGCGCCAGTATCACTGAAATCTCACGGGCCAACTCCACCCGCTGTTCCAGCACGCAGGCAACCTGTCCCAGACGCTCGAAACCCTGAACCGCTTCTTCGACCGAGTTGACACGTACCTGCCCCTTGCCGTCGTAGCCCAGCCGGGCGGTTTTGAGAATGGCGGGGAAAGTCAGCACCTCTGCTGCCGTGCTGAGGTCTGCTGCTGTATGTACGGCCAGAAACGGTACCGGCAGCAGGCCGCAGGTACGGAAAAACGCCTTTTCGGTGATGCGATCCTGTGCCACCTGAACTGCAGCGGCTGAGGGTCTGACCGGACAGTGGTGGGCCAGAAATTCCAGGGTGGCTGCCGGTATGTTTTCAAACTCGGTGCTGATCACATCACATTTTTCCGCAAAGGCGGTGAGTATCGACTCGTCATCATAGGCACCGATGAAATGCCGGTCAGCCACCTGTCCCGCCGGACTCAGCGGGTCCGGTTCCAGCACCAGCACCCGGTAGCCCATACGCCGCGCTTCAATGGCAAACATCCTTCCCAACTGCCCGCCTCCGAGCATGCCGATGGTTGATCCTGGTAGTAACATGACTGGTTCTCTTGTGGTTTTGTGGCCCATTTTCAGTTTGCCGGTGGCAGGGCCATATTCAGGGCCATATCGCGCTGCCGGGCCCGGAAGGCCCGCAGTTTTTCCACCAGTGCCGGATTGGTCGCTGCCAGCAGGGCAATGGCGAACAGGGCCGCATTGGCGGCACCAGCCTCGCCGATGGCAAACGTGGCGACCGGAATACCTTTGGGCATCTGCACAATGGAATAGAGCGAATCCTGTCCACTGAGGTAACGGCTGGGGACCGGCACGCCCAGTACCGGCACGGTGGTCTTGGCCGCCAGCATGCCCGGCAGATGAGCCGCGCCACCCGCACCGGCAATAATGCATTGCAGCCCGCGCTGTCTGGCGGTGTCGGCATACTCAAACAGCAGGTCCGGGGTCCGGTGGGCGGAAACGACCCGGTATTCATGGGCCACTCCGAATTGTTCCAGCTGTTCAACGGCCTGTGACATGATTTTCCAGTCACTGCTGCTGCCCATGACAACCCCTACTTCTGCCTGCATGTCGAGCCCCCTTGCGCAACGAAAAATCTGCTAGTATAGCGCCAGCTTTTAACTCGCACCATCATGAAACCATGGATATGTTATCAGACCCGTTGACTCAGGTTCCCGCGCTGCAGGAAACCCGGATTGATTCCCTGCCGCTGCTGGCGCGTGGCAAAGTGCGTGACATTTACGCCGTGGATGAGCGCCACCTGCTGATTGTGGCTACGGATCGCCTGTCGGCGTTCGATGTCATTCTGCCGACCCCGATTCCGGGCAAGGGCATCCTCCTGACCCGGATCACCGAATTCTGGTTCCGTTTGCTGGCTGATGTGGTACCCAACCACCTGAGCGGCAGAACCCTGGATGAGCTGCCATTGACAGTGGCAGAAAAACAGCAGCTGACCGGACGCAGCATGATTGTGAGGCGCCTGCGCCCACTGCCGGTGGAAGCGATTGTGCGTGGCTATCTGATCGGGTCGGGCTGGAAGGATTATCAGGCGACAGGAGCGGTTTGTGGTATTGCCTTGCCCCGGAATATCCCGCTGGCAGGCCGGCTGCCTGAACCCGTTTTCACGCCGTCAACCAAGGCAGCGGTCGGAGGGCATGACATCAACATTGACCTGCCTCACATGGAACGGCTGCTGGGTACGGATTTGAGCCGGCAGGTGATCACGGCCAGCCAGGAGCTTTACCGGCGTGCAGCTGAATATGCACAGGTGCGGGGGATTATTATTGCCGATACCAAGTTTGAGTTCGGTCTGGATGAAAATGACCAGCTGGTGCTGATGGATGAAATCCTCACCCCGGATTCATCCCGTTTCTGGCCACAGGCCCAATACCAGCCGGGAACCAGCCCCCCCTCGTTCGACAAGCAGTTTGTCCGTGATTATCTTGAGTCCCTGGATTGGGACAAAACGGCACCCGGGCCGGAAATTCCCATGCAGATTGTCGGAAAAACTGCTGAAAAATATCTGGAAGTGGTTAAACTGCTGACCCGCTGACCTGTCATTTTTCGCCATCTGTATTTGGGCTTGGGGGCTTTATATGCGCGTACTTGTTACCGGTGCTGCCGGATTCATTGGCATGCACACGGCCCTGCGTCTGCTGGCGCGGGGTGATGAAGTGGTCGGACTGGACAATCTGAATGATTATTATGCGGTTTCCCTGAAGCAGGACCGGCTGAAACACATCGAAACCCTGTTTCCCGACCAGGCTGCGGATGAGCGTTACCGCTTTGTCAGACTGGATCTGGCGGATCAGGCCGGGATGCAGCAGCTGTTTGCCGGACAGGGTTTTGATGCCGTGATCAATCTGGCCGCTCAGGCCGGCGTGCGCTATTCGATCGAAAACCCGCTGGCCTACATCAACAGCAATATCACCGGTTTTGCCCATGTGCTTGAGGGATGCCGGCACCATGGAATCAAACATCTGGTCTATGCTTCCTCCAGTTCGGTCTACGGGGCCAACCAGTCCATGCCCTTTTCCGTGCATGACAATGTCGATCATCCGCTTTCACTGTATGCGGCTTCAAAGAAGTCCAACGAACTGATGGCCCATACCTATTCCCACCTTTACCAGCTGCCGACCACCGGCCTGCGTTTTTTCACCGTGTATGGTCCCTGGGGGCGGCCTGACATGGCGTTGTTTCTGTTTACCCGTGCCATTCTGGCCGGTGAAAAGCTCAATGTGTTCAATTATGGCCGACATAAGCGCGATTTTACCTATATTGATGACATCACAGAGGGGATAATACGGGTATTGGACCGTCCGGCAGCAGGCAACCCCCTTTGGGACGGAAATCATCCTGATCCGGGAACCAGCAGGGCTCCATGGCGCGTCTACAATATAGGGAACCAACGCCCGGTCGAGTTGATGGATTACATTGCTGCCATCGAAAACGCTCTGGGAAAAAAGGCTGCAATGAATCTGCTTCCCCTGCAGCCCGGTGATGTTCCGGATACCTTTGCCGATGTCGAGGCACTGGTTGAGGATACGGGTTACCGGCCATCCATGTCAGTTGAAGATGGCATCAGCCGGTTTGTTGAGTGGTATCGTGGTTACTATGGTACCGAGTGCTGAATTTCCAGGAAGGTTATGCAAAAGCTGAAGCAACAACAACTGTTTGACCGGGTATTTGAAAAACTGCCTGATCATGTCACCCTGCTGCTGATCATTGTCAGTGGTTTCCTGCTCGCGCGGCTGACCTGGACCCTGTTTCCGGCTGATCCCGGTATCACCGAATCCCCGATGAGCATGGCGGATACGGGGGTGACGGTCATTCCGGCCCATGCACGGGCCGCCGACATCGGCCAGGAAATAGCAAACCTGCATCTGCTCGGGGTTTACAAGCCGCCTCCCAAGGAGCAACCCAAGCCACCGCCGGCTCCGGTTGCCGCAAAGCCGGCTCCGGCTCCGCCACCGCCCAAACCCCGGACACCGATCAAACTGGTGGGTGTGTATTCCCTGCCCGGCAAAGCGGGGGTTGCACTGGTGGATATTCAGGGCAACCAGTCCGTGATCGGTATCGGTGAAAACATTGGTGACTCGGGGGCTGTGCTGAGCAGGGTTTATGACAATCAGGTCGACATCACCTGGAAAGAAGGGGATCAGGAAACCCTGAGCATGCCACGCCTTGAAACTTCTTCTCAGGGAGCCATCATCGTCGAGATTCCGGAAATGCCACCGGATCCGGTCTATGAGCCGATACCGGATCCGACACTGGATCAGTCTGTGACTGGTGATCAGCAGCAGGATGTCCCTGTTGACCCGGGAGTACAGCCTCCTGCTGATGAGGCGGTACCAGGTCTGCCAGTGCCGGGTTTACCCTTGCCACCGGATGCACCACGCCCCGGCCTGCCCATATCGGGCCAGGCACAACCCGGATTGCCCGTGGCCACGCTGGGTACACAAGGGAGCAACGTGGCATCGCAACAGACCCGTTCTGGTGGTGCTGGTGCGGCGGCACAGGCGATTTCAGCCGGAGGCCGCCCCGGTCGCGAAAACAATGTCACGCTGGGCGCATTTCGGGAACAGGTCATGGAAAACAATCTTAACCTGCTCAAGGTCGTGCGTCCTTCGCCGGCGCGTGAAAATGGTCAGCTGATCGGGTTCCGCATCCGTCCCGGCAGCAACCGGGTCCTGTTTCAGCAGACCGGGCTGCGATCCGGTGATATTGTGACTGAAATCAATGGTATGCCACTGAGCAACAATAACCTCAGCCGTCAGGCGATGCAGAATCTGGCCAGTAGTTCCGGGGCCACACTGACCGTTTTGCGTAACGGTCAACAGACCAGCATCGAAATCGCCTTCTGATCCGGACCTTTCAATCCCTAAACCCGGCGCTGGGCATCCGTTACCTTGGGTAGCTGCATCAGCCGCTCCAGCACATCAGACAGCTGGGTTGTGTCTTCAATCTGAATGGCAATATCCAGCAGGGCAAAATCCGAATCCACCGTTGGCCGGGTATTGATGCTCAGTACATTGATACGTCCGCGTGCCAGTACATCCGCAATATCACGCAACAGACCGGGTTTGTTGTAGCCGGATACCAGAATGTCGACGGCATAATCGGCCACATTCCCGCCCCAGCTGACCTCGATCAGGCGATTGGCCTGCTCTTTGGGCAGGTGCAGGATATTGGGGCAGTCAGAGCGGTGTACGGAAATACCACGACCATGGGTGATGAAACCGATGATGCTGTCACCATAAACCGGCTGGCAGCACTGGGCACACTGGGTATATAAATCCTCAACTCCCCGCACGACGATACTGGAGCGGTGTCCCGTATCTTTCTTTTTTAGTTTGCGGAAGCGGATTTCCTGAGTCCGTGAGCGGATCAGGGTGTCCGCCAGCTGTTTGGGGCTGATGTCGCCACGGCCGAGGGCAATCAGGAAGTCACGTTCATTCTGACGATTGAATACTCTGGCGAGATCCGCCACATTCAGGTCGGGCAGGTTGAGCATGTGCTTTTCATGCTCGACAATGCTCTGCCCTTCATTGTAGTTTTTGTCATGATCCTGCTGCCGGAACCAATGATTAATTTTCTGGCGGGTCCGGTTGGACTTGATATAGCCTAGGCTTTCACTCAGCCAGTTCATGCGCGGACGTGCTTCCTTGCCGGTCAGGATTTCCACCTGTTCGCCATTGTGCAACTCGTAATTGAGCGGCACAATGGCTCCGTTGACTTTGGCGCCTTGGCAGCGGTGCCCGATATCGGTATGAATCGCGTAGGCAAAATCAATCGGGGTTGCCCCCTTGGTCAGGCTGACCACCCGGCCCTTGGGCGTGAGTACAAACACCCGGTTGCCGAACAGCTCGGTGCGGAAATCCTCCAGCAGCTCGTCATCTTCCGGATTCCGGTCCAGCAGCCGGCGCATGTTGGCCACCACGTGTTCCAGGGTACGATCGTTCCGGGTGCCATCCTTGTAGCGCCAGTGCGCCGCAACGCCCAGCTCGGCAAACTTGTGCATGGCCTGGTTGCGGATCTGGATTTCCACATGCCGGTCACGGGGGCCGATAACGACGGTATGGATGGACTGGTATCCATTGGGTTTGCGGTTGGAAATGTAATCATCCCATTCCTCGGGAATGTGCCCCCAGCGTTCATGTACCATCCCTAATACCTCATAACAGGTTTCAACATTGTCAACAATGATGCGGATGGCGCGCAGATCATACAGCTGGTTGATGGTCACACCCTTGCGCTGCATTTTGCGCCAGATACTGTAGATATGTTTGGGGCGGCCATAAATCTTTGCCTTGATCCCTGATTCATCCAGCATCCCCTGAATGATTTCAATGAACTCCCTGATATAGTTTTCGCGCTCCAGCCGGGTGTTGGCCAATGCCTTGGCAATTTCCCGGTAGGTTTCCGGTTGCAGGAAACGGAATGCCAGGTCTTCCAGCTCCCACTTGATATGGCTGATCCCCAGCCAGTTGGCCAGTGGTGCATAGACTTCCATGGTCTGATTGGCTGCACACTGATGGCGCTGGGTGATGGGCTCGCGGGATAACAGGCGCAGGTATTGCAGATGCCAAGCCAGCTTGATCAGGACCACGCGCACATCCTTGACCATGGCCAGCAGCATGCGTCGCAGCAGATCAGCCTGCTGCTTTTCCGAGGGGTGCGGGCTGGTTTTCCAGGTATTTTCCCGGAACATGTGCAGAACCCGCATGTTTTCACACAATGCGGCGACCGGTTGACCGAAGTCCTCTGCAATTTCTTCCAGCTCAATGTGCGGAATCAGGCGTGGATCAGACAACAGTGCCGCCAGCAGGGTCGTATGGTCAGTACCCAGCTGGCGCAGAATCTGGCCAACTTCCAGGCTGCGGGGCTGGAAGGATTCCTGTGTGTCTGCCGTGAACTCCAGCAGCAGACCAATGGCATGCTGCAGGCGTTCAAGCTCCTGCTCGCTGCCGGATGTCCACAAATGCTGGATCCACGCATCCAAATCGTGTGATTCCAGTAGTTTTGATTGACTATGTTGCATTTTCTGGTGCCCGTCCTCCAGTAATGGCACACGAGAAGCTTACGGGTTCAGAACCCGAAGATGTAATTATAATGATTCCAAAAGTCTACCAAGCTCTGCAAAGTTTGTCATGACGACATCGGGTTCAGCCGCTGCTGCCATCTCCCGTGACTGCGGGTTGTACCAGATAGTACGCAAACCCGCACGGCAGGCGCCAATAATATCTTTTTCTGGATCATCGCCAACATAGGCCATTTCATGAGCATGTACCCCTGCACGGGCAGTGGCCTGATGAAAAATGGCCGGGTCCGGCTTGCTGGTGCCTGCTTCGGCAGCATTTAAAACAAAATGAAAAAAATGCCCGATACCAATATGATGGACATCGGCATTGCCATTGGAGATGACGCCGAGCTGGTAGCTGCCGTGCAGCTGGTTCAGTGTCTCCAGTACCTCCGGGAAAAAGGTTACCTGATTACGGGCAATAAAAAATTTTTCATAGGCAGCACCGGCCATGGCGTCATTCTGGTCGTGTTCCCGTGCCAGTGTCCGCAGCCAGGCCAGCCGCAATGCACCCAGATCATGGTGCAGGCCGGGGTGGCGGGCAGCAAAGTCCTGCCGGTGGGCAACCAGTGTCTGCAGACTGCAGGCCCGGGTGATGACCGGATGATTGGCCTGCAGCCATTGATAAAGCTGTTGCTCTGCATGGTCTATTACTGCCTTGCAGTCCCACAAGGTATCATCCAGATCAAAAGCAACGCAACGTATGGCCATTGTCAGACTCAAACAGGCGACAGTCAGTAATGATAACAGCCTGAACGCATTTCTACAGGATACAGAATCATGATTTACAAAATTTATATTAAATGCTGTTTTTTTGTGGCCATCCTGTTGTCCGGCCTGCCTGTCCGAGCAGAGACCATGGTCATGCTGCCCGGTTTCCTGAGTCAGGGCATGGACTGGCGCTTCAATCAGGTCACACCGGCCCTGCAGTCACTGGGCTGGACGGATGGCGGCAATTTCTATTTTCAGGCTGGCAGCATTCGCAATGCGGTCCAGTTGGCCCGGCGCCCCAGGGACGTGTTTTACACGGTGAACCTGCCCACCAAGGCACCGGTTCCCTATCAGGCCCAGATACTGGAGCAGTACCTGCAAGCCATCCACCGCATCCGTCAGGAGCCGATGGTTCTGGTCGGACACTCTGCCGGGGGCGTCGTGGCACGTTACTGGCTGGTGGCGTCCAACAGCCTGCCGGTGCATACCCTGATCACCATTGCCTCTCCCCATCTGGGCACCCCGATGGCGGAGTTGACCGAAGTACTGGCAGAAACGCCCTTGTTATCAATGATGGAAAATATCGGTATTACCGATTTCAGCAATGCCCGGGGGCTGTATGCCAACCTGCGTGAGGAGCGGCCCGACACCTTTCTGTACTGGCTCAACCACCAGCCCCATCCGGCCCTGCGTTATGTCTCGGTGGTGCGCAGCAGCCAGAATCCCGAAGCCTTTGATTTTGTGGTGCCTGAATCCAGCCAGGACATGAACCATGTTTACAGTCTGCAGGGACGTACCGAGCGCCTCAACAGCGGTGACTCTCATTTTCTGAGCATGAATGACGGGTACCTGATCGGCCACATTCTGGCTACGGCACCGGCAAACCGCCGTTGAAGTGGCAGGGGTGGTGCCGTCTGTCGAACCAATGCCACCTGTACTGCCAGTGAGCCGGGAGTTGTTCTGATAACAGGCCCATAATTTGCATGGGGCCTGTAATCTTCGAGGTGAAACGTGGACAATCCGGCAGCGGCAAGTTTTCAGCCGATCAACAACCTGAAACAGGGCATCCTGTACCTGAGCAATACCAATGACCCGATCAACCAGCCGTTGACCCTGTATCAGCAGGGCATGACATCCTCACAGGTGTCCCTGCTCATGCTGCTGGCACACCAGTTTGTCTCCCAGCTCAGCCAGGCGGAAAAAAAGGAAGTGCCTGATGATCCCAACCAGGAACCGACCCCGGTTGACCAGAGCGAAAGCCTGATGACCCGACTCGGGGTAACTGATCCAGGGCTTCCGGCTGTTCAGGGGAGTGTGGACGGATCATCAGTACTGTTTCCGGAACCGGCGGTGTTGAGCCTGGATCTGGACCGGCCGAAGCAGAATGAATACAACACCGCCACTTCCGGACTGGATCAGGACCCCGGCCTGTATGCGCATTTCATGCGTGGAGCAGCCATGACTCCGGCTGCTGTCACCTCATCTCCGCCCTGGCAGTCTGGCCGCTTTGAGCTGACGGGTGCAGCAGCAACATTTTTCATGCCGCCCCCGTTGCTTCGGGATGCAGGTTTCAGCGCCTGAGCGACAGCAATAAAAGGGGGGCAGCAATGCCGGCACTGCCACTCCCTGAATTTTCAGCCTGCCTGAGCTTCCGATCGCAGCATCCTGATCAGTTAACGGTATCTTCTGTGGCGGGTTCTTCTTCCATGTACTCGCTGTCATCCACCATATCAGAAGCCGGTTCTTCAACACTGGTATCCATCATGTCATCCGGCATCATTTCATCTTCAGGCAGGGTGCCATCATCCGGCATGGCTTCCTCGTCCGGCATGCTGTCCGGATTGTCCGCTGACATGGTATTGGCTGCGACACATTCTTCTACAAAGGGCATCAACTCTTCTGCGGATATTCCGTCCTGATCGGCAGCAGCCATACAGGCTTCCTCGATTTTGGCGTATTCTTCGTCACTCAGCATCAGATTTTCATCGGACGTATCTGCAACGACGTCAATTGCCGGAATTTCCCCTGTCTGGTCATCCGCGGCAAATACGCCGGATGCGAAAAGTGTTGTGCAGCAGGTAAGCACAGCTGCCAGCCACCATTTTATGCCGTTATTTTTCATATCTGATTGTTCCCTTTCGAACCTTTGAATTTTCATAGCCCTGTAACCCCGGTGAGCAGGGCCGACAAATGATGCCAGCCCTGTGGCCATAGGCGAATTTATACGCTTGGTCATGCGGGTGATGCCAACAAAAAGTTATAATCACCCCGATCACCATTTGCGATTGACATATGGACATTGCCCACCTGAAAACCTTTCTGGAAATCTACCGTTTACGGCATTTCGGGAAGGCTGCCGAGAAGCTTTACATTACCCAGTCTGCCGCCAGTGCCCGGATCAAGTTGCTGGAGGAGCGCCTGGGGGTACGCCTGTTTGAGCGTGCGCCCAACGGGGTGACGCCGACACTGGCGGGGCAGCGTTTTCTCAAGTATGCCGAAACCATGCTGACCAGCTGGGAACAGGCCCGGCAGCTGATCTGCCTGCCCGAAACGTTTCAGCAATCGCTGTCCCTGGGTTGCCAGCTTGACATCTGGCAGTTCTGGCTGCAGCACCGGTTCAACTCCCTGCGTGATGCCATGGCTGACACGGCTTTTACACTTTCGATCCGGTCGGGACCGGAACTGATTGAACAGGTGATCAACGGCAGTCTGGATCTGGCACTGGTGTTTGAGCCGCGTCATGTTCCGGCCCTGTTGTACGAAGAGCTGGATGAGCAGGTGTTGCAGTTGCTGGCCACGCAGGCGGAACTGGACCTGCGTGGGCTGCAGGGATACAGCTATATTCTGGTGGACTGGGGCGCCACTTTCCTGTTTGAGCATGCCCAGCAATTGGGTGAGACGCTGAATGCAGCCATGATTGCCAACAGTGGCATGATGGCCTGTGACATCCTGCAGGGACGTGACGGTGCCGCCTATCTGCCCCGGCAGCTTGCCGGGGCTGTTGCATCAAGGTTCCGACCGGTCAGGGGAGGGCCGGAATTCCGGCAGGCCATCTTTGCCGTCTGTCGGCAGGACTCGCGTAATGCCGGATTGATCCGGCATCTGACAGGGCTTATAAAAACAGGTACGCCAGAATCATCACCGCTGCCAAGGCAAGCAGGGCAGTAATCATGCGGGCTGACATAATGGCGGTTACTCCGTTAACGGTCATCTGACCGCCCGGAAAGTATAGCCCTGTCTGCCCGCTTCGGCCAGCGAAAAGAAGTCATCATCCTGATCAGAAAAATCGATCAGACTGCTGTCTGTGCCGTGGCGTCCGTATCCGCACCAGCATCAGCACTGATGGCTATTGCCGTACGCAGGCGCATCTGGCCGAACTGGGACATGCGGTCAAAGCTGCTGCGCTTGATGGGCAGGTATTGATTGTCCAGGGCAAAGCGGTGATCGCTGGCATAAATCCAGGGATCATGGATATAGATAAAATGTTCGTCCATCCCGGATACCACCACCCAGTGCGGTTCTTTCTTGTAGTCAAAGCGGTAGGTGCTGATCAGCACCAGCGGAATGTGGCCCTGTGCCAGCATCTGCTCCAGATCGTTCTGGGTGATGGTGGCATAATGAATCGGTACATCGTGTTGTGCCAGCTGCTGAAGATAATCCTGGTGCACCAGTTCAATCACCTGCTTTTTTTTCACATCGCGCACCGAATCCACAAAGGGGGTGTCGCGGGTTGAGAGCCAGACGCTGGCCTGAAAGCCGCGCTGCAGGGCTGCCAGTGCCAGTCCGACCGGGCTGCAGCCGCCATGGCCTGACATCATGTAGATGGTGGTGGCCTCGCGCCAGATGCGCAGTTCTTCCGTCATGTCTGATGCCCGCGCCGGACGCAGGCTGCTCATGGCCATGATCAGGGCTGCCGGGCCGCAGGTGTAATCGGTTTGCTGGGGGTAATAGGGTATTGGCAGCAGCCGTGTCAGGGTACCGGGATACAGGATGCGCTTCTGCAGGCGCAGGGCATCGGTGTGGTCCTCGTAATAATCCTTGTATTCGCCGAAGGGCCGATAGCCCATGCTCTGGTACAGCCGGATGGCGACAGCATTGTCCTTGCGCACTTCCAGACGCATGTAGACCCGCCCGTGTTCGGCTCCGGTTTTTTCACTGGCTTCCATCAGGCGGCGGCTGGCTCCCAGTCCACGCCGGTCCGGATGGACCGCAATGGAGTACAGGCGCGCCAGCTGGGTCCCCCGATGCATCAATACCAGACTGTAGGCAATGATCTGTGCCCGGTATTCCAGGACCAGAACACAGTGTGAGCCCTGATGCAGAAAGTGCCGGAAACTGCGGCGGCTGAGACGGTCCTGCTCAAAGCAGCGGTTTTCCAGTTCCACCAGCCGTGTCAGGTCATGGTTTTCGGCAGGTCTGATCAGCAATTCAGACATAATGAGGTCCTTTTGGCATAAGTTTTGTTGAAAGCGTGCCTGTTTCGGTTGGCCGTAAAATGAATGATTAACCAATGAACAATCCACAAAAGTGCCCGGGGTAGACTGTATCCGTTAATCCAAACTATCGTATGATGCGCCCCAATGAATTATTACACCGATACAGGAGACCGCGAATAGATGCCAGAGAATCTGTTGCTGGTGGACGATCAAAAGCGCTGGAGCAAAGACTACCCTGACTATCCGGCCCTGTCTGTCAATGATTACCTGACCGGCAGTGAGTGGACGAAAAAGCGGCGTGTCAATATTATCAACCTGTGCCGGGACCTGTCCTATCAAAGTCTGGGCTATTATGCTTCACTGCTGGCAGAAGCGCGCGGGCACCGAATTATCCCTTCGGTCAGTACCCTGCATGACCTGAGCCGCAAGACCCTGTACGGCCCGATCCTGGATGATCTGGATGAAGTGATCAACAAGGCCCTGCACCGCCAGGCTCAGGCACTCGACATTTCCCGCTTTGAGGTCATGCTGCATTTCGGGCAGTGTGAAAGCGAAGCGCTGCGTCCACTGGCTCGCAAACTGTATGAAGCTTTTCGCATACCCCTGTTGCGAGTGGAGTTCGCACGCAATGGCCGCTGGCGCATCCGCCGCCTGCGCCCCGGTGGTACCGGCCACCTGAGTACGCCCCAACAGGCATTCTTCATTCAGGCCCTGAGCGAACAGTTGCGCCAGAACTGGAAAAAACCGGCCAGTGCCAAGGCTGCCCGTTACGATCTGGCCATTCTCTATAATCCGGAAGAGGTCCTGCCACCTTCCGACAGCAAGGCCCTGCAGGCTTTCATCAAGGCGGGAGCGGAGGCTGGCATCAATGCCGAGCTGATCACCGCCAGGGACTTCGGGCGTCTGCTGGAGTACGATGCCTTGTTCATCCGTGAAACCACGGGCCTCAATCACCATACCTACCGTTTTGCCCGCAAGGCAGCGAATGAGGGACTGGTGGTGATTGACGATCCGGATTCGATTCGGCGCTGTGTGAACAAGATTTTCCTGTCCGAGCTTCTGAGTGCCAACCAGGTGCCAATCCCCGGCAGTGTCATCATCGGCAAGCATGAATTGACACGGGCCGAGCAGCTGGGTTATCCGGTGGTGCTCAAGATTCCGGATGGTTCGTTTTCACGCGGTATGGTCAAAGCCGCCAGCCGGGATGAACTGGAAAAGGGGGCGGCGGAACTGTTCCGGCATTCCGGACTGATTCTGGCCCAGGCCTATACCTATACCGAGTTTGACTGGCGCGTGGGCATCCTGAATGGTGAGGCCCTGTTCGGCTGCCGTTACTACATGTCACGCGGGCACTGGCAGATTGTCAATCATGCTGATGGCAAGATTCGTCAGGGTAAATGGGATACGCTGCCGATCGAGGCGGTGCCGGTACAGGTGGTGGAAACCGCGCTCAAGGCAGCCCGGTTGATTGGTGACGGTCTGTATGGCGTGGACATGAAACAGACCGACAAGGGCGTGCTGGTGATCGAGGTCAACGACAACCCCAATATTGATCAGGGTGTGGAAGATCAGGTGCTGGGAAAGAAGCTCTATCAGCGGGTGATGGGGGAATTCCGGCGACGGCTGGACAAGCGCTTTGCGGGATAGCCGGAACCGGTTGCACCCCGGTCTGCCCTTGCAGCATGCACGCGCCCCAGTTTTGACGCGGGTTCGCGTCCCAGCGTGGTACAGATGTAGCGTCCAGCTTCCAGCAGCCTGTCGGGATCAATGCCGGTTTCAATACCCAGGCCGTTGAGCAGGTACAGCACGTCTTCGGTGGCGACATTGCCACTGGCACCTCGGGCGTAGGGGCAGCCGCCAAGCCCGGCCACCGAGCTGTCCACCACGGCGATGCCCTGTTGCAGAACGGCATGGATATTCGCCAGTGCCTGCCCATAGGTATCATGAAAATGTACGGCGAGCTGTTGCACCGGCACCTGCTGACTGACACGCTCCACCATGGCCTGCGCCTTGAGTGGCGTACCGACGCCGATGGTGTCGCCCAGCGAAATCTCGTAACAGCCAAGCTCATGAAGTTGCCGGGCAATATCAGCCACCACAGCGCTATCAATCCCACCCTCATAGGGGCAGCCCAGTACGCAGGAGACATAGCCACGCACCCGCAGCCCGTGGGCGTGCGCCTTCCGGATCACCGCATCGAAACGCGTCAGCCCTTCGGCAATGCTGCAGTGGGTATTGGTTTGCGAAAAGGTTTCCGAGGCGGCGGCAAATACCGCAATTTCCTGCACGCCTGCTGCCAGTGCCGCCTCCAGCCCGATCATATTGGGCACCAGCATTGGGTAGGACACGCCGGGCTGCTGCGTAATGCCACGAAAAACATCAGCACTGTCTGCCATCTGCGGCACCCATTTCGGGGACACAAAGCTGCCGACCTCAATCACGGATATGCCAGCGTCCTGCAAACGCTGCACCAGCCCGATGCGCACACCGACCGGCACCGGTGCCGGCTCATTCTGCAGCCCGTCACGCGGGCCGACTTCGACGATTTTCACCCGTTGCGGTAACGGCATGTCATCCCACCCTGTCCGGAGGCTCGCCGACCTGATTGAGTGGTGTACCGGCCACGAAAGCGTTGATATTGGCGATCACCTGATTCCACAGGGCCTGCATGGCTTCGGTGCTGGCCCAGGCCACATGCGGAGTGACAATGACATTGGGGCGTTCCAGAATACCAAGCAGGGGGTTGTCGGCTGCGGGCGGTTCGCTGGTCAGCACATCAAAGCCTGCACCACTGATCAGACCCTGGTCCAGGGCCGTGACCAGATCATGCTCGTTCACCAGCCCGCCGCGTGAGGTATTGATCAGCAGGGGGTGACGCTGCATCTGCTCGAACTCGGGCAGCGCGATCAGGTGGCGGGTCGCTGGTGTCAGCGGGGCGTGCAGGCTGAGTACATCCGCCTGTGCCAGGACCGCTGTAAACGGCGTGTACAGTGCACCCATGGCTGCTGCGCCCTTGTGTGCGGCATACAGCACCCGCATGCCCAGTGCCCGGCCCATGGCACCGACCGCCTGCCCCAGAGCACCGGCTCCGATGATGCCCAGGGTGGAGCCATGCAGGTCACGAATGGGGTGATTGAAAAAGCAGAACTGTCCGGATTGCTGCCATGCGCCCCTGATCACATCCTGACGATAGCCCGTGAGTGAGCGGCGCAGGGCGAATATGAGCGCAAACGCATGTTCGGGGACGCTGTGTGTGGCGTAACCGCGCACATTCGAAACCACGATCCGACGCTCGCAGGTAACGCCAAGATCAACCACATCATGGCCGGTTGCGGCGACCGCGATCATGGCCAGCCGGGGCAGCTGTGCCAGGGTGTCGGCACGCAGTGGCACCTTGTTGGTGATGACGATATTGGCATCCTGCAGGCGTTCGACCACCTGTTGGGGCGTGGTGTGCCGGTACTCCGTCCACTCATGGGGAAAATCCGGGTGGGTGAGCGTGACGCCGGGACCAATGGTGTCACGGTCGAGAAAAACAATGCGGTACATGAATGTTCTCTGGTGTGTCTGGCTATCGCTGAATAGCGCTGGATGCTCCCCAGTCTAGCACAAGGCCGGCCAATACAAAGCCCCTGGTCCGAAGGGCAGAACGGCCTTCTGCATGGATTTTTCCGGCAGGCATCAGGCAACTTCCCAGTCAAAGCCGACAATATTGCGATCCGTCTTGCTGAATTCCACCCCGATCAGGTAGATCGGCTGGTTCAGGGCACGGTATTTATCCGCGTAAGCCTTGTCCTTGATCTGTTGCAGCGCCTTGCCTTCAGGCACCAGTTCCACCACCTTGAATTCAAAGATATACACCTGACCATTGAACTTCAGGGTCATGTCGATGCGCCCGAGGTTGCTGGTGTCTTCCAGCGTCACATCCAGCCCCAGCGAGGCGAAATAGGAATAGAACACACTGGCGTAATAGCCTTCGTAATCCTGGATGTGGTTGTTGGTGTACCACTGGTGCGGAATGCTGGCGAAGAAACTGTGGAACAACGGTTTCAGGCCCGCTATGTCATTGGCGCTCAACAGGCGGTATAACTGGCTGGCATGCAACACCTGCTGTGATTTGTTCTGCACCAGGGCTGCCAGCAAACTGTTATTCAGGCTTTGATAGACTTCCCGGTTGGGGTAACCCAGTGTATAGAAAAACTGCCCGCCCAGGTTTTCTTCCTGTTTGATGGTCAGGTAGCCGGTCTGGAACAGTAATGCCTCCGTGCTGATGTCTCCGACATCAAAACTGGACAGCATGTCACTGCTGCTGAGCAGATTATCCAGTTTCAGCGTGGGTACCTGGCGTTTCAGCAGTTGTTCCACCAGAAACGTGGGCGTGCCGGTTTCAAACCAGTAGCTCTTGAAGCTATGGTTCCTGAACAGTTGCAGAATATCAAACGGGTTGTAAACCCCTTCCCCCAGCCAGTGGTAACCGTTATACCAGTCACGGATTTCGTCCCGATCCAGCCTTGGCAGTTCGGGGGCAAACACGCTGTCAATGTCTGCATCGGTGTAACCACACAGGCTGGAATACCCCGGAATCAGCGTAATGTCTTCCAGATTGTTCAAACCGGAAAACAGGCTGACCTTGGAGAACTTGCTGACACCGGTCAAAAAACTGAAGCGGATATGGGAGTCGAAATCCTTGATGGTGGCGTAGAAGCCGCGCAGGAAATCACGGTTGGCTTTGGCTACCTCGGGGTATTCCAGTGCATCCAGGATTGGTTTGTCGTATTCGTCGACCAGTACCACCACCGGCTTGCCGGTTTTGACCTTGATCTTTTCCAGCAGATCCGCGAAGCGACTACCCGCATCGTCAAACTCGGCCTGAAAGCCAAAATCACGTTCCATCTGGGTAAGCTGCTGGTGCAGGGACTCGCCCAGCGCCTGGGACTCACGGTAGTTCTTGCGCCCGAAGCTGAAGCGCAATACCGGGAAAGGTTCTGCCCAGTCCCAGTGTCCATGGATGGCCAGCCCCTGAAACAAGGGTTCATTGCCTTCAAACAGTTCCTTGAGGGTATCCAGCAGCAGGCTTTTGCCGAAGCGGCGTGGGCGCGAGAGGAAGTAGTGTTTGCCTGCGTCGACCAGTTGCCCGATCATCCCGGTCTTGTCCACGTAATAGTGATGGTTCTCGCGGATTTCGCGGAAGGTCTGGATGCCGATGGGCAGGCGTTTGCGTTGAGTCATGGCGGTTGTCCATTGCATGGTATGGAGGAGTCCCTGACCGTGATAGTAACATGACTGGCATGCCCCTTTTTCCGCTTTAAAAGGCGTGGAAAACATGGTTTTCTCCACTGACCAGAATGCTGCGATCTGGTGCAAAGTGGGTGTAAAAGGGCAGAAAAGCTCCCCCCAGTGCACGTGCCTTGCTGCCGATCCGCCCGGCGTACAGACGTGGCAGGCTGAGCCCTTCCAGGTCCAGACTGCTGATGGCCTGCTCCACCTCGGCTGTCAGGCGTGCAGTCATGTTGGCCGGCATCAGGCTGTCGATCACGACCCCCTCGAAATCGATCACACTGATGGCGGACACGATGGCGTAGGCGATCGCCGGGGCGGCCTGTGCCATCCAGGCATCCATGATGTGCTGGTGTGCATCCGGTATGCCGCTTTTCCCGGCTGCGCCGAAGGCTTCCAGTGCCCGATCCGGATTGGCACCCAGCGCGACAAGGCGCCGGTACATCAGGTACAGTGAAGCACAGTTGATCAGCTGGACCGTATTGCCGTCTGTATGGCCATCTGGCAACGGCTGTCCGGTATGACCAGGATCGGCATAATGCCGTGGCAGCGGCATGGAGCCCAGTGCACCGGCATTGTTGAAACTGCCGTTGTAGAGTGTGCGGTTCATGATGATGCCGCCACCGATAAATGTGCCGACGAAGATGTAGAGGTAGTTGTTGAGGCGGGGCGGACTGTCGAACTCCAGGGCGGCGATACAGGCTGCTGTTGCATCATTGACCAGCCACACCGGCAGTTCCGGGTGGTCTTCCTGTACGGTTTTCTTGATGTCGGTGCGGTTCCAGGATTGTGTGATGTGATCCGGAATATCGGCTTCCAGCTGCCAGCCTCCCAGACCATACGGTGAGGCAATGCCAATGCCGAGAAGGCGCTTGCGGTGGCTGGCCGGCAGCCGCTTCCGGAGCAGGTGCAGGGCCGCACTGATCTGTGGAAAGATGAAGTCGGGATCGGGATAGGGATAGGTGTGGGTGATCTGGTCCAGAATGTCACCCACGAAATTGATCAGGATCACATCCAGGCTGCGGCGTCCGATCTTGACGCCGAGTGACAATGCACCTTCCGGGTTGAGGGCGATGGGGATGGCCGGCTGCCCCACCTTGCCGGCGGCTTTCAGGGGTTTCTGCTTGTGCAGCAGCTGTTGTTCGATCAGGCGGTTGATGATGACGGAAGCTGTCTGGGCGCTGAGGTTGGTCATGCGTGCGATTTCCGCCTTCGGCAGGCTGCCGGCACGCCGGATGAGTTGCAGGATCAGGCGCTCATTGTACTGGGCGATACCTGTCAGATTGCTGCCTCCGGTCTGGTGTAATGGTGTGTTTTTCATCAAATTGTCCCTAAGCTCGCCATCGGATGCAGCCCATCTGCCGCTGGCCTGCCATGTCACAAAGGTAATCGGTTTTAAATAATAAATCAATTTGAATTATTTATTGACATCTGCAACTGCTCCGATTAGCCTAAACCGTATCGGCAGCCTCTGGCACCTCCGGTGCCCGGTTGTTGACAGACCGTACCGAAATGATTGGAGGAAACCCCTTATGTTGAAGCGTAATGCATCTGCTCTGGCACTGGCTGCCAGTCTGCTGGTTCCTGTGGCAGCCCAGGCAGAAGGTATTGTCGGCCTGATCACCAAGACCAATACCAATCCGTTTTTCGTCAAGATGAAAGAAGGTGCCGAGGCCAAGGCGAAGGAGCTGGGTGTCGAACTGCGCAGCTTTGCCGGCAAGATTGATGGCGATAACGAGTCTCAGGTGGAAGCCGTCGAGAACCTGATCGCTGCCGGTGCCAAAGGCATCCTGATCACCCCCAATGATTCCAAGGCCATTGTGCCCTCGATTGCGAAAGCCCGTGAAGCCGGACTGCTGGTCATCGCGCTGGACACTCCGCTGGAGCCGGCTGATGCTGCGGATGCCACGTTTGCCACCGATAACTTCAAGGCTGGTGAGCTGATTGGCGAGTGGGCAGCAGCCACCCTGGGTGACAAGGCCAGGGATGCCAGCATCGCCATGCTGGACCTGAACGCCAACGAGGTTTCGGTTGACGTGCTGCGTGACCAGGGATTCCTGAAGGGCTTCGGGATTGATGTGAAAGACGACAAGGACATTGGTGATGAGGAGGATGCACGCATCATCGGCCATGATGTGACTGATGGCAATGAGGAAGGTGGCCGTACCGCGATGGAGAACCTGCTGCAGAAAAGCGGGGGCGAGGTCGATCTGGTCTATACCATCAACGAGCCGGCAGCTGCCGGTGCGTATGAGGCCCTGAAAGCGGTCGGCAAGGAAAAGGAGGTGCTGATTGTGTCGATTGACGGGGGTTGTCCCGGCGTCAAGAACATCAAGGAAGGTGTCATCGGTGCCACTTCCATGCAGTTCCCGCTGCTGATGGCTTCCATGGGGGTCGAGGCCATTGTCGAATTCGCGAAGTCCGGCAAGAAACCGGAAAACTCCGAAGGGCTGGACTTCTTCAACACCGGTGTTGAACTGATCACCGATGCACCGGTTGACGGTATTGAATCCCAGACTGCCGATCAGGGTCTGGAAAAGTGCTGGGGCTGAGGCCCCGATCCTGAATGCTCCCGGCCCCCCTTTCTCCGGGGGGCGTCCGGATATCTGCCCTGGCGGTGATGCGGCCTTCCTGATCGAGGTGGAGCGGGGGAGATTTTTTCAACCATGACCCGTTCTTGAGGAGGAGTGTGGTATGTCCAATGACAATTTTGAAGCGGTTGCCGAGGCTGCCGGTGGTTCCGTGGCATCTTTCGAGCCGGAACACCTGGGCTTCGGCGAGCGTCTGCAACGTTTTCTGCATAACTATCCCACGGCTGCCCCGGCTTTTGTGCTGCTGGTGGCGGTGGTGGGGTTCTACCTGATCGTCGGATCAAGGTTCCTGTCCGCTTTCAACCTCTCGCTGGTATTCCAGCAGGTGACGATCATCGGCATTATCGGCGTGGCCCAGACCCTGGTGATCCTGACTGCCGGTATTGATCTTTCGGTCGGGGCCATCATGGTACTGTGCTCGGTGATCATGGGGCGCACGGCGGTGCTGATGGGATTACCCGCGCCACTGGCCCTGATGCTGGGATTGCTGGCCGGAGCTGCCTGCGGGGCCATCAACGGTCTTTTGATCACGCGCCTGCGCCTGCCACCTTTCATCACCACACTGGGCACCTGGAGCATCTTCTTTGCCCTGAACCTGTGGTATTCCGAAAGTGAAACCATCCGCTCGCAGGACCTCGCCACTCAGGCCGGGCTGCTGCAATGGATGGGGGTTTCCTTCAATATGGCCGGTGCACGCATCACCATGGGAACCCTCACCATGCTGGTGCTGTTTTTCGGCATGTGGTTTGCACTTAACCATACGCCCTGGGGGCGGCATGTGTACGCGACCGGTGATGACCCGCAGGCGGCCCAGCTCGCCGGCATCAATACCGACAGGGTGCTGCTGTCGGTCTATATCGTGGCAGGTGTAATCTGTGCGCTGGCGGCCTGGGCACTGATCGGACGTATCGGCTCGGTCAGTCCGCAGGCCGGGCAGTCCGCCAACCTTGACAGCATCACCGCAGTCGTGATCGGTGGTACCAGCCTGTTCGGTGGCCGGGGTGCGATTGCCGGTACCCTGATCGGTGCACTGGTGGTGGGTGTGTTCCGCAACGGGCTGGCATTGGCCGGGGTGGATGTGTTGTGGCAGGAGTTTGCCATCGGCCTGCTGATCATTACGGCGGTGGCAACGGACCAGTGGATACGGAGGGTTTGACCATGGCGGCTGAAAAACTGCAACCCATTCTGGCCGGACGCAATCTGGTCAAGCGTTACGGGCGTGTCACGGCGCTGGATCATTCCGATTTTGACCTTTATCCGGGCGAAGTGCTGGCGGTCATCGGTGACAATGGCGCCGGTAAGTCCTCACTGATCAAGGCCCTGACCGGTGCGGCACCACCCGATAGCGGCGAGGTGTTTCTGGACGGAAAAAAGGTCGAGTTCCGCAATCCCATGGATGGGCGTCAGGCCGGGATTGAAACCGTGTACCAGACGCTGGCGGTGTCGCCTTCCCTTGACATCGTGGACAACCTGTTTCTGGGGCGTGAGCGCCTCAAGCCCGGCTTTCTGGGCAAATGGCTGCACATGCTGGACCGCAAAAGCATGGCGGCTGTGGCGCGTGACAAGCTGTCCGAGCTGGGATTGCTGACCATCCAGAACATCCGCCAGCCGGTGGAAACCCTCTCCGGCGGCCAGCGTCAGGCGGTGGCCGTGGCGCGTGCAGCAGCTTTCGGCAGCAAGGTGGTGATCATGGATGAACCCACCGCCGCACTCGGGGTCAAGGAGTCACGCCGGGTGTTGAACCTGATCAAGGATGTACGTGACCGGGGCATGCCGGTGGTTCTGATCAGTCACAACATGCCGCATGTCTGGGAGGTGGCGGACCGGATTCATGTCCATCGGCTGGGCAGGCGGCATGCCGTGATCCGGCCCCGGACCCACACCATGTCGGAAGGTGTGGCCATCATGACCGGAGCCATGGATCCGAACACGCATGCCGCCGGTGCTTTTGCCCTGCCTGAAGGGGCCTGATAGTTCCGGCATGGCCAGCCGGACCGCAGTGTTACGGTCCGGTGGCTTGGGAAAACTGCGGCGCTATGGCATATTCACATTCAGCTTACTTCTTCAAAGCGCTTTGGGTATGATTTAATAGTGCCGCCATTATCATGAGGGAGCGTATCCATGTTTGTTGTCTGTGGCGAAGCCCTGTTTGACGTGTTTATTGCCGATGGCGTGGCCTGGGATGCCCGTACGGTTCCGTTTTCTGCCCGTGTGGGCGGCTCTCCCTTCAATGTCGCTATCGGTCTGGCACGACTCGGGTGTGATTCAGCACTGCTGACCGGGCTTTCCACGGATTTTCTGGGCCAGCGTCTGCTGGCGGTACTGGTGGCAGAACGGGTTTCCACCCACCTGATCGCCCGCAAGCAGGCACCGACTACGCTCGGCTTTGTGCAGCACGGTGAAGACGGCGTGCCCGCTTATGCCTTTTATGGCACGGGGGCGGCGGATCGTTCCCTGAGCGTGGATGATCTGCCGGCCCGGCTGGATGGTGCTGAGTGCCTGCATGTCGGCTCCTACTCCATCGTGATGCCGCCCACCAGTGATGCGGTACTGCAGCTGTTTCAGCGTGAATCCGGGCAGCGTATCATTTCCATTGATCCCAATATCCGCCCCACGGTGGAGCCGGACATGGCCATCTGGTGCGAGCGGCTCGGCAGGCTGCTCATGCTGGCGGATGTGGTGAAGGTCAGTGACGAGGACCTGAGCTGGCTTTATCCGGGGCAGGCGCCTGATGCCATCATCCGGCAATGGATGGGGTTCGGGCTCAGGCTGATGGTTGTGACCCGTGGCAGCAAGGGGGCGTTGCTCACCAGCCGGGTGGCGCAAGTGGAAGTCGAGGCACCGCAGATCAGGGTTGTGGATACGGTCGGGGCCGGGGATACTTTCCAGGCTGCGCTGCTGGATGCCGTGGTGACCCTGAAACAGGCACACGGTGAAGACTGGGCATCCCTGCTGGATGCTGCCACCTTGACGCGCATCGGCCATTTTGCGGCAGTTGCCGCCGCCATCACCTGTTCGCGCAAGGGGGCGGACCTGCCGACCCGGGCCGAGGTCAATCAAGCTTTATAATTACATGCTGGAAATTTCAATGACCACCAAAGTCATCCCTGTAGAACCGTTCGATCTTGTCATTTTTGGCGGTACCGGCGACCTGTCCATGCGCAAGCTGTTGCCGGGGATGTACCACCGCTTTGCTGACGGCCAGATGCCGGAGAGTTCGCGCATCATTGCCCTGGCGCGCAGTGAGATGGATTCCCGGGGTTTCCGTCAGGAGGCACAGGAAGCACTCAAGCGCTTTGTCCCGCCCAGGGAGCGTGATGAAACCACCCTGGAGCATTTTCTGGCCCGCCTGGACTACCTCCATAACGATGTCACCGATCCGGACGGCTGGACCGAGCTGGTCGCGCTGCTGAACCAGGAGCCGGAGCGTATCCGGGTCTTTTATCTGGCAGTCGGCCCTTCCCTGTTCGGTACCATTGCCGCCGGGCTGGCACGGGCCGGGCTGGCGGGCGGCAATTCCCGACTGGTGGTGGAAAAGCCGCTGGGTTATGACCTGGAGAGTGCACGCGAACTGAACCGACAGATCGGAGCGGTGTTTGATGAGTCGCGGGTATACCGTATTGACCATTATCTGGGCAAGGAAACGGNNACGGTGCAGAACCTGATGGCGCTGCGTTTTGCCAATGCCCTGTTCGAGCCGATCTGGAATGCCAACCACATTGATCATGTGCAGATTACCGCTGCCGAGACCGTGGGCGTCGGCAGCCGTGGCAGCTATTATGACAAGGCCGGAGCCATCCGTGACATGGTACAGAACCACCTGCTGCAGCTGTTGTGCCTGCTGGCGATGGAGCCGCCTTACCAGTTTGATGCCGATGCCGTGCGTGACGAGAAGCTCAAGGTGTTGCGTTCACTGCGCCGGCTGAGCGGGCGTGATGTGCTGGCCAATACCGTGCGCGGCCAGTATCGGGGGGGCACCCTGAGTGATTGCAGTGTGGCCCTTTCCTACATCGAAGAGGCTGAAAACCCGGACAGCCATACCGAATGTTATGTCGCTATCAAGGCCGAGATTGACAACTGGCGCTGGACCGGGGTGCCGTTTTACCTGCGCACTGGCAAGAAACTGCGCTCGCGCTTCACGGAAATTGCCATCCACTTCAAGGAGCCGCCCCATTCGGTATTCGGGGAGGATACCCTGATGCGCCCCGATGTGTTGAGCATCCGCCTGCAGCCGGATGAGGGCCTGCGCCTGCATATCATGACCAAAGACCCCGGACCGGGTGGTTTCCGCCTGCGTGATACACCGCTGGACATGAGTTTTTCCGAAGGTCAGGGTGAAGGCTGGCGCATGCCGGATGCCTATGAACGCCTGCTGATGGATGTGGTGCGCGGCAACCAGACCCTGTTCATGCGCGGAGATGAGGTCGAGGCAGCCTGGCATTGGATTGACCCCATCATCCATGCCTGGGAGGCATCTGGCCAGAAACCGGAGCAATATGACCCCAACAGTTCCGGCCCTACGGCTGCGGTGGAGCTGATGGCGCGTGACGGGCGGCGCTGGCGCGAAATCGGTGTCTGAACCCCCCGAGCGGCAGGGAGAACGCACGGGGACGACCCTGCAATTCCTGCCGGTCAGCCCACTGCATACCCTGTGTTATGCCGAATTCGGCAATCCGGCCGGTATTCCGCTGGTTTTTCTGCATGGCGGCCCCGGCTCCAGTGCCCAGGCGGCACTGGCCAGCCTGTTTCTTCCCGACCGTTACCGCCTGATCCTGTTT
The DNA here is from genome assembly GCA_020442915.1 of Thiothrix sp. Lineage (GTDB taxonomy): Bacteria > Pseudomonadota > Gammaproteobacteria > Thiotrichales > Thiotrichaceae > Thiolinea. The sequence continues at coordinate 84,145 of JAGRJD010000023.1, forward strand.
GATCAGCGTGGTTGCGGGCGCTCCACGCCGCAAGGTGCCCTGGTGCACAATACCCTGGCCGCACTAGTGCAGGATATTGAAGCCTTGCGTCGTCATCTGGGGATTGCACGCTGGGTGGTTTATGGTGGTTCCTGGGGAGCGACGCTGGCGCTGGAATATGCCAAGGCACACCGGGAGCGGGTGTCGGGGCTGCTGCTGCGCGGCAGTTTTCTGGCCCGCACCCGTGATCTGGACTGGTTTGTGGCCCCGGACGGCGTTGCACAGTCTTTCCCTCAAGCATATCAGGCTGTGCAGGAACAGCTGCAACCCATCAGGGGCGAGCAGCTGTATGACGCGCTCTACCGTCGCCTGCTGACGCATGGACAGGACTTTGCCGGTGCGCTGCAGGCGGCCCGGGCCTGGGAACAGTGGGAAAATGCGGTGATGGGATTTGTGTCTGAGCCGGCAACTGAGCCCACTCCTGATCTGCAGCAGCATTTTCCGCTGGTCGCCGGCAGGCTGATCTACGCGCACTACTGCGTACACCACTGTTTTCTGCCACCGGAAGGTGTGCTGTCCGGTATTGAGGTACTGGCCGGGATGCCACTGGAAATCGTGCACGGACGGCAGGATCAGGTATGCCTGCCGGAAGCGGCATCCACACTGCAGCACCTGTTGCCGCAGGCCCGCCTGCAGCAGGTTGACGCCGGGCATGGCATGCACGAGGCCGGTATCCGGGCCGGTATCGTGGCCGGACTGGAGCGACTGGCAGGGCAGCTGGTTTAGGCACCGGCAGACAGACCAGTATTGCCGCCTGTGTACATTGGTCGGCTGCCTGACTGCGTCTGGCGGTCCGGTGCTGGGCGGTGCGGATGATAAATCCTATGTTGTACTTCTATTATAAAATTAATTAATGGTTAATCGAGAAGTTGCAGCCATGAACAGAAGACAGTTCCTGAAATCCGGTCTCACAGGTGTTGCCGGGCTGACCCTGACACCGCTGACGCTGGCGACACGCCAGGCCTTTGCCCAGCGTGCCGCTACTGACATGCCGAACATCATACTGATCATGGCCGATGACATGGGAACCGAAGCACTGGAGTGCTATGGCAGCCTACAGACCCATACGCCCAATCTGGATAGCATGGCCCGTAACGGCATGAAGTTTGAGCACTGCTATGCCCAGCCCCTGTGCACGCCTTCGCGGGTGCAGATCATGACCGGCCAGTACAATGACCGCAATTACGAAGGCTTCGGCGGTCTCAATCCACGGGAAACCACCTTTGCCAACCTGCTGAAAACGGCAGGCTATCGCACCTGCATTGCCGGCAAATGGCAGCTAGGCTGGCCCGGTTACGAAAGCACTGAACTGGTGAGCCATTTCGGCTTTGATGAATCCTGCCTGTGGAACATGCGCTACGGGGTGAAGCCCGGCAGTTTCGGGGGGACGACACAGGGCAAAGGCAGCCGTTATTACAACCCCAATCTGTATGTCAATGGCGTACAGACTGACTTTGCTAAAACGGATTACGGTCCGGATGTCTGTACCGACTTCATCAACCGTTTCATCCGGGAAAATGCCGATGCGCCCTTCTTTGTCTATTACCCGATGCTGCTGACCCATGAGCCGTTTCATCGTCCGCCAATCCGCTCGTCAGGCTCCCGGTTTCATGACATGGTGCATTATGCCGACCTGCTGGTCGGGCGCATCCTCAGGCAGCTAGAGGAAAGTGGCCTGAGCCGGAATACCCTGGTGCTGTTCACGGGGGACAATGGCACGGTGGCCGGTGTACCCACCCTGACCGTGGATGGGCGGGTTCGGGGCGGCAAGGAGAGCATGACCGATGCGGGAACCCATGTGCCACTGCTGGCGCAGTGGTCGGGTGTCGTGCCTGCCGGGGTTGCTACCCCGACCCTGGTGGATTTCAGCGATTTTCTACCGACCCTGGTGGATGTGGCCACCGGATTCCAGATGCAACGCCCGGCGATTGATGGCCAGAGTTTCCTGCCCCAGCTTAAGGGTGAGGCAGCCATGGAGCGTGAATGGGTGTTCTGTCATTACAACGGTAAAAACACGGCTGTCAATGGTGCCGGCAAGGCGTTTGTGCGGGATCAGCGCTGGAAACTGTATGACAATGGCCGCTTTTATGATGTGCAGAATGACCGTAATGAAAACCGGCCCCTGAACCAGAAACGCCTGAACAAAATGAGTGCGGATGAGCGTGCGCAGGCGTTGGCGGCACGGGAGCAGTTGGCGGCGGCCCTGGTGCGCATTCAGTCACGATAAAAGCGCCCGGATCAATAATCCGGGTATGAAAGGCAATAAACACAGGCATCAACACAGGCAGACGGCACCATCGGGCATGATCTGGATTCCCGGCGGTACCTTCCTGATGGGAGCCGACAATTTCTACCCTGAAGAAGCACCGGTGCGCGAGGTCAGTGTCGCCGGTTTCTGGATCGATATCCATGCTGTAACCAATGCCGGTTTCCGGCGTTTCGTCAAGGCAACCGGCTACCACACCCTGGCGGAGCGGGAACTGGATCCGGCACTGTTGCCCGGTGTTGATCCGGCGGTGCGGGTGGCGGGTTCACTGGTGTTTCATATGACCGCAGGGCCGGTTGATCTACAGGCTATTCGCCAGTGGTGGCGGTTTGTGCCGGGGGCGTGCTGGAAACATCCGGAAGGGCCTGGCAGCACCATTCAGGGGCGCATGCAGCATCCGGTGGTACACATTGCCCATGCCGATGCCCTGGCCTATGCAGCCTGGGCCGGCAAAACCCTGCCAACCGAAAACCAGTGGGAGTTTGCAGCACGGGGCGGACTGGAAGGTGCGCCTTATGCCTGGGGAGACGAGCTGGTACCGGATGGCCGATACATGGCCAATACCTGGCAGGGTGAGTTTCCGTGGCAGGATCTGGCACTGGATGGTCATGCGGGGACGGCACCGGTGGGATCCTATCCGCCCAACGGCTTTGGCCTGCATGACATGATCGGCAATGTCTGGGAGTGGACGATGGATGATTATGCCAGTCCCGGCAGCAAGCCCTGCTGCACACCGGCACCAGCACTCATCACAGCGCCAGAACGCCCCGGCAAGGTGCTCAAGGGCGGGTCTTTCCTGTGTGCCCCGAACTATTGCCAGCGCTACCGGCCCGCTGCGCGTTCGGAGCAGTCGCCGGAATCCGCCACCAGTCATATCGGGTTTCGTTGTGTGCTGAATCACTGATAAAAAACCATGTTCCCCAGTACCAGTGCCATACCGTAAGTCGCCACACCGGCCAGGATCGGCCAGCCCAGGGATCTGGTGCGGTACCAGATGAGCAGGGTGAGCACCACACCGAAGGCGGTGGCGGCCCAGGTGACGGGTGTGGGGGTGGCCGGTACCAGTGAGACACCAAACATGGCCGCGACCATGGATGGCCCCAGCACACTGAGCCAGAGTGGCATGCTTTCAGCCGTATTCCGGTCTGCCCGCCGCAGCAGGTGGCGCTGCATCCATCACCTTTTGAGCATTTCCCAGCAGGTAAAGCTGCCTACGGGGTTATCCATTAGCCGTATCCAACCTTGTTCCAACGTCGAAGCCTCAATCTCTACCCTCGGACATATATGGCTTCCCGAAAGCTTTGGCTAGAATGGAACGCGCAAACAAGATTTTTTTCAGTGTTTTGAGGAGACCCTGATGTCAAAACAGCACCCGGTTATTGCAGTAGCCGGCTCTTCCGGAGCCGGGACCACCTTTGTCAAACGCGCCTTTGAAAACATTTTCCGGCGCGAAGGCATCAAGGCGGCCATTATTGAAGGTGACAGCTTTCACAGTGTCACCCGGACCGAATTCAAGCAGAAATCGGCAGAAATGGAAAATTTCAGTCATTTCGGCCCGGAAGCCAATGACTTCCATGCCCTGAGCCGCCTGTTTCAGAGTTATGCTGCCACCGGAGGCGGGCAGCGCCGCTATTACCTGCACAATGATCAGGAGGCCGCCTACCACTGCAGGCGTCTGGCTGACCAGGGTGTCACCTGCAGTGCCGGAGCCGGGGAATTCACGCCCTGGGAAGCACTGGAGCCTGATACCGATATCCTGTTCTACGAAGGACTGCACGGCATGGTCCGTGATGATACTCCTGACCAGCGCCATGGCGGTTTTGATGTCGCCAGCCATGTGGATCTGGGCATCGGCGTGGTGCCGAGCGTCAATCTGGAATGGATCCAGAAAATCCACCGTGACAACGCCGAACGCGGCTACAGCCAGGAAGCCATCGTCGATACCATCCTGCGCCGCATGCCGGATTATGTGAACCACATCACCCCCCAGTTTTCACGTACCGACATCAATTTCCAGCGTGTACCGACCGTGGATACCTCCAACCCCTTTATTGCCCGCGACATTCCCACCGCCGACGAGAGCTTTGTTGTTATCCGCTTTGCCAATCCGGCCCGGCTCAACGTCGACTTTCCGCGCTTGCTGACCATGCTGCACAACTCCTTCATGTCCCGGCGTAACAGCATCGTGGTGCCCGGCGGCAAGATGGTGCTGGCCATGGAGCTGATCCTGAACCCGATCATCAACGACCTGATCGTTGCCAGACAACACGTCTGATCCCGATACCCCACCCAAGACCGGTGGGGTGTGCTGTCTCCCGGAAAACCACCCTGCGTCGCTCCGCCACTTCCCCTTTTTTCCCTGCACTGGGTTAGAATAAGGCCCTCTTGAAAACCTTTGGTAAAACCGTACCCATGACCCAGGCTCAACTGCCCCAGAAACAGCTTCGCATCACTTTTATCGGTGCCGGTAACATGGCCCGCAGCCTGATTGCCGGGCTGGCGCGGGAAGATGATAACCACAGCCTCGTCCTGCGGGTTGCCGACCCGGACCAGACCCAGCTGGACATCATCCGCCGCCACTTTCCCGGCGTCACCCCCTTCACGGACAACCTGCAGGCCGTGGCGGATGCCAACATGGTGGTGCTGGCAGTCAAGCCCCAGACCATGCCGGGCGTCGTCCGTTCCCTGGCTGGTTTTTTCCGTGACCAGCCGCCCCTGTTTGTTTCCGTGGCTGCCGGGGTGACGGTTGCCTCCCTGCAACAGTGGCTGGGCAGCCCTCTGCCGGTGGTGCGCTGCATGCCCAATACCCCTGCGCTGGTGCAGGCCGGTACCACGGGGCTTTATGCCAGTTCCCAGGTCAGCAGCAAACAGCGCAGTCTGGCCGAAAGCCTGCTGCGTACTGTCGGCGTGACACTCTGGTTTGAGGAAGAATCGCAGCTGGATACTGTGACGGCTGTTTCCGGCAGCGGACCCGCCTATTTCTTCCTGGTCATGGAAGCCATGATCACGGCGGCCACAGGCATGGGGTTGACACCGGAAGAGGCACGCCTGCTGGTGGTGCAGACCGCTTTCGGTGCTGCCAAGCTGGCGCTGGAAAGTGAAGATGCACCGGCGGAACTGCGACACAAGGTGACTTCCAAAGGTGGTACGACTGAAGCCGCCATCCGGCAGCTGGAAAGCGGTGATCTTGCCGCCCTGTTTGACCAGGCCCTGCATGCCGCCGCCCGGCGCGCCCGTGAACTGGCCAACCCCCAACCCTGATGGACTGCTGACATGGAAACCCTGCAACTGATTGCCATCTTTCTGGTATCAACCCTGTTTTCCCTTTACATCGGTGCCGTACTGATACGCTTTCTGCTGGCCTGGTCACGGGCCGATTTCTACAACCCGTTGTCCCAGTTTCTGGTCAGAATCACCAACCCGGTGCTGGTACCGCTGCGCCGCATCATCCCGGCGGCAGGCAAACTGGATACCGCCTCACTGGTGCTGGCGGTTGGGCTGCAGTTCATCGGTTCGTTGCTGCTGGACCTGCTCGGACGGGGCAATTACGGCCTGCCGACCCTGCTGCTGGCTGCAGTGGCTGACGTGCTGCGTACCATCATCTGGATTTATATCTTTGCCCTGATCATCCAGGCCGTCCTGAGCTGGGTGGGCAACAGCTATGACAATCCGGTTGCATCACTGCTCAACAGCCTGACCCGGCCACTGCTACAACCCCTGCGCCGGGTTGTTCCGACCATCGGTATGGTTGACCTGTCGCCACTGGTTGCCATCCTGCTGCTGCAGATCGTACTGATTGTCCTGCGCGGCCTGCCGGGTATTTTTTAGCAGGCTGCAGTGGGCGGGGCGCAAATGGTGTAACCGGACTCAGGGTTTGCGTTTCAGGTGATAGACACTGGCAGGCGGGAAGTTGTTGAGGACAAAGCTGTCACGGCTGGAAAACAGCCTGTGCCGCTCCAGAATTTCGCGCCGGACCGGGCAACGGTGCCCGTAGGTGAACTGGACGAAGACCCCATCCTGTTCCAGCACCTGAAACGCCGCTTCCAGAATGGCATCAATCTGCCGGTCCTTCATGGAGAGAAACGGCAGCCCGCTGACCACCGCACCAGCCCGCTTCAGTTGCAGGTGTGACATGGCTTCCGCTGCACCGTTGACCACGGTTGCCGCCGGATATTTCTGTTTCAGGTCGGCTGCAAAACGGCCATTAAGCTCAATCAGGACCAGTGCCGACTCCGGAATGCCGATGGCCAGGAGCTCGCGGGTGAAAACGCCGGTTCCCGGCCCGAGCTCAATAACCTGCCCCATCCCGGCATGCAGTCCCCGCACCATTTTCCGGGCCAGACGCCGGCTGGATGGAACAACCGAAGCGGTTACCAGGGGAGACTTCAGCCACTCCCGGATGAAAGACGAGGTTTCCTGTAATTTCACTGCTTTGGATATCATGCTTAATCCCTGTTGCCGAGCCACGCCAAATGCGCCCTGTTTTAACGCCAAGCCGGCGTTCAGGCAAGCACTGAATAAAAAAAGCCGGGAAATTCCCCGGCTTTTTCAGGCATCACAACGCATCAGGCAGCAAAATTGGCAGCTGCAAAATCCCAGTTAGCCAGATTGTTCAGGAAAGTCTCCACAAACTTGGGGCGTGCATTGCGCTGGTCGATGTAATAGGCATGCTCCCAGACATCAATGGTCAACAGCGGCTTGTCTGTCGTGGTCAGCGGGGTGCCGGCATTGCTGGTATTTACAATGTCAACACTGCCATCCGCCTTTTTCACCAGCCAAGTCCAGCCGGAACCGAAGTTGCCGACGGCGGAAGCCGTGAAAGCTTTTTTGAACTCGTCGAAGGAGCCCCATTTGGCCTTGATGGCATCGGCCAGTGCACCGGATGGTTCACCACCGCCATTCGGCTTCAGGGAGTTCCAGAAAAAAGTGTGGTTCCACACCTGGGCCGCGTTATTGAATACACCACCGGCCGGTGCAGCCTTGATGATCGCCTCCAGCGACAGGTTCTCATACTCGGTGCCGGGGACGAGATTGTTGAGGTTGGTGACATAGGCATTGTGGTGCTTGCCATAATGGTAGTCCAGCGTTTCCGCTGACATGTACGGGGCCAGGGCATCCTTGGCAAACGGCAGTTCAGGCAGTGTATGTGCCATTTCAGTACTCCTCTGAATGTTATAACTGACATTGAGAGGCGTAAGATAGGCCATTTCCGTGTCAGGGTGCAATAAGCCCGAGTGCTAAAGTGGTTGCACGTTCCCCCGGACCCGGCGCCGGGGAACGGCTCCCCGGAAAACTCAGCGGGCTGCCGCCAGCCAGGCGCGTTGTACGGCAGCAGGGGCCTTGCGCCCGATGACAAAGTCATCAAAGTCGATGTAGCTGTCCCAACGGGGTGCCCAGTCAAGGCTGGCACCACCATGAAAGGTGCTGAACAGGAAGGCATCAATTTCAGCCTGATTCCCGTAACGCCAGACAATATCGGTGCGCCGGGTTGCCAGCTTGCCGTCCACCCAGACTTCATAGATGCCATCACGTTTGCCGGGGGTATTGACCCTGACCCGCTGGCTCACTTCCTGCCACTGTCCCGGACGTACTCTGGCGTCCATGGGCCAGTAGTCACCGAACCTGCGCTCGGCCGGCATGCCGACGTAGTAAAGGTAAGGAACCAGCCGGCCATCACCCAGCCACATCAGGCGTGCGGTCCAGCCGTCACCCTTGACCGGCTTGTTGCCACCGGCATAACGTCCGTCCCCGGTACCGAGTCCCGGCAGCTTGCCGCCCTTGCGGAAATCAAAACCGGGCTGGAAACGCATTTTGTAGCTCAGCCAGTATTCGTTCGATTCCGGTACTTTGGCAATGAATTGTGCACCACTGTGCCAGCCACCGACGACATTGGCCGGATACTTGACGCGCAGGTAGTGATTGCCGGGATTCTTCTTGTCAAAGCGGACGATGGCCCGGTTCTGCAGCCAGTCCCGGACCAGCATGTGCCAGTCCGCTTTGAGCATGGCGCGCTGATAGGGTTGAGGCTGGTGCTGATTGAAGTTCACCCGGAATTCATTGTAAGGCGGTAGCGACTCGGCAGCAGCTGTTGAGGAGAAAATGGAGATGGCTGACAGCAGTCCAGCAACCAGCAGTGTTTTTGACCACATTGTAAAACCCCTTGTGCTCTGGTTTTTATTCTGATGGGGAGCCCCTGCGCATGAGTTGATAACAACACAGGTGATCTGAAGCAGGCTTGAACAAGCCGTAAAAACCTTGCAGAAAACCGCCTGAACAGCGTTGGTTTTACCCGCAACGGAACCCGCAACCTCAAATGGCAAAGCTGCTACACTAGGCCATTACCCCCCAAGGAAACCGTAATATGCAACGTCCGATGCCCGGCCTGACCGAATTCATTGTGATCATTGCCCTGCTGTCCTCATTCGTGGCACTGTCCATTGACGCCATGCTGCCGGCGCTGCCGGAAATCGGGCAGGCGCTGGGGGTGACGGATGAAAACCAGCCCCAGCTGATTCTGTCGGTGCTGTTTCTGGGCATGGCCCTGGGCCAGCTGGTGATCGGCCCGTTGTCCGACAGCATGGGGCGCAAACCCCTGATCTACATCGGCCTGACAATTTTCATCATCGGCTGTATCCTGTCCTGGCAGGCGGAAAACTTCACCACCATGCTGGTCGGGCGCTTTCTGCAGGGGCTGGGGGCGGCATCACCCCGCACCATCACCATGGCACTGGTGCGCGACTGCTACAGTGGCCGTTCCATGGCACGCATCATGTCCTTCAGCATGCTGGTCTTCATCATGGTACCGGCACTTGCTCCCGGCATCGGTCAGGTCATCATCCATCTGGCAGGCTGGCGCAGCATCTTTCTGGTCTTCATTCTGCTCGGCATTCTGGTGGTGGCCTGGTTTGGACTGCGCATTCCGGAAACCCTGCCGCCGGAAAAGCGTACACCACTGCGCCTGAAACGGCAGCTGGCCGCCATCCGGCAGGTACTCACCCACCGCTACACCATGGGCTATACCTTTTCCACCGGCATGATTTTCGGGGCTTTTCTGGGCTACCTGAATTCAGCCCAGCAGATACTGCAGGTCCAGTACGGTCTGGGTGACAGATTCCCGCTGTATTTCGGGCTGCTGGCGCTGGTGCTGGGTGCCGCCTCATTCATCAACGCCCAGCTGGTCATGAAACTGGGTATGCGCGTGCTGGCACGGCTGGCTTACTGGCTTCTGATCGGGGCTTCCGGAGCCTGTCTGCTGGTGGTCTGGCCACTGAGCGGACATCCGGAGCTGTGGTTCCTGCTGGCCTATTTCGCCCTGGCCTTTCTCGGTATCGGACTGCTGTTCGCCAACCTGAATTCACTGGCCATGGAGCCGCTGGAAACCCATGCCGGACTGGGAGCCTCCGTCATCGGTTCACTCTCGACCCTGATCTCCGTACCGCTGGGCACCCTGATCGGGCAGAGCTACAACGGGACGGTTATGCCACTGGTGGTCGGGTTCATGGCTCTGGGTTGCCTGGGACTGGCAATCATGGAGTGGACCGAACGCCATCACAAGGTGGCACTGATCCGGCAGAACTGAGTACCACAGGGAGCAGGCCGGCATGGTTTACCAGTCAACCTTTACATGCAACACCCGTGGCCGTGGTACCTACAACATCAGCGCGCAGGTGGAGCAGCACATTCACAACAGCGGTATCCGGACCGGCATCTGTTCGGTCTTCATTCACCATACCAGTGCCTCGCTGATCATTACCGAAAATGCAGACCCTTCCGTGCGTCGTGACCTGGAAACCATCCTGCACCGGCTGGCCCCGGATGGCGACCCGGCCTATGAGCATGACTATGAGGGGGATGATGACATGTCCGGCCATGTGCGCTGCATGCTGACCCATGACAGCCTGAGCATCCCTGTCACCCAGGGAGCCTCGGGGCTCGGCACCTGGCAGGGTATTTTCCTCTACGAACACCGCTTCGGACATTTCAGCCGCCGGCTTACTGTCACGATACTGGGGGAGTGATAAAAAGGCGGGAGTGGTATACTGCGGCCCGATTCAAACTACTGAGCCGAGCCAGCCATGAAGCAAAGTCCGTTCCTGCAAGCGGCCCTGGATGCGGCCCGTGCCGCCGAAGCCGTGATCCGCAAGTATTATGCCCAGGGGGTTGAGGTCCAGCTCAAGCCCGACCAGTCCCCCGTCACCATCGCTGATATTGAAACCGAGCAGACCATCCGCAGCCTGATTCTGGAACGCTTTCCGGAGCATGGTTTTTATGGCGAAGAAACCGGCAAGGTCAACCCGGATGCCGAATACAACTGGCTGATCGACCCTATTGACGGCACCAAGAGTTTTGTGCGCCGCTACCCGTTTTTTTCCACCCAGATTGCCCTGATGCAGGGCGATGAACTGATTCTCGGTGTGTCCAACGCCCCCGAGTTCGGGCAGCTGGCCCATGCCGAAAAGGGCGGTGGTGCATTCCTGAACGGTGAGCGCATCCACACCAGCGCCTATGCCGAACTGCCGAAAGCCACCTTGTCCCTGGGCAATATCGCCACCCTGGCCGGCAAGCCCCAGTGGCAGAATCTGGGCCGTATCGTGCGCGAGGTGAACCGCATTCGGGGTTATGGCGATTTCTACCATTATCACCTGCTGGCGTCCGGCAGCGTGGATGCCGTGCTCGAATCCGACCTCAACATTCTCGACATCGCGGCCCTGTCCGTGATTGTGCGCGAGGCTGGCGGTGCCTTCACCGACCTGTATGGCAACCCGCCCGGCCTTGCCACCACCAGTGTACTGGCTGCTGCCACTCCCGCCCTGCACCGGCAGCTGTCAGAGCGGTTGCAGTACTGCTGACAGAACCATCCGGCCCATGCTCACGGCCTATGCCGGCCTGTTCCTGTCGGCCCTGCTGGCAGCCACCGTGATACCGGCCCAGTCCGAAACGGTGTTGGCCGGCCTGCTGCTGTCGGGCCGGTACAACTTCTGGAGCCTGATTGCGGTTGCCAGCCTGGGCAACACCCTGGGTGCCCTCATCAACTGGTACCTTGGCTGTCATCTGGAGCGCCTGCGCTGCTACCGCTGGTTTCCCGTCAGTGAACAGGCCCTGATACAGGCCCAGGTGCGCTTTCAACGCTATGGCCTGTGGTCTCTGCTGCTGAGCTGGATGCCGGTCATCGGTGATCCCCTGACCGTGCTGGCCGGGTTGCTGCGTACCCCTTTGCACCTTTTCATTCCGTTGGTGCTGCTGGCCAAAACCGGGCGTTATCTGGTGCTGGGCTGGCTGGTCAGTATGACCGGTGTGGCTTGAGTGCAGAGCCGGAATCGTGGTGTGCGATGCGTCATTTTGTACCAATCGGAAATATCGCTGGTATTTTTACGATTGCAATCCGGTGAATTTTCTCTGACTATTGCATTCTGATCTGTTCTCAAACGCCATAAAATGTGAAGGAGATCCCATGTTGAAAGCATTATTTGCCGGCACCGTGCTGGTATTTTCCCTGACAACGGCCCAGGCTGCCGACCCCAGCGCCGAGCCTCTCAAACCGGCCAATCCGGTTCTGAAGCTGGCCACGACCACCAGTACCGATAACTCCGGCCTGCTGAAGGAAATCCTGCCCGTGTTTGAAAAGGAAACCGGCTATCAGGTCCAGGTCATCGCGGTCGGTACCGGCAAGGCCCTCAAGATGGGCGAAGACGGTGATGTGGATGTGGTACTGGTGCATGCCCGTGCCGCCGAAGACAAATTCGTGGAGGAGGGGCATGGCGATCAGCGCTATGGCGTGATGTACAACGACTTCGTGCTGCTCGGTCCCGAGGATGACAAGGCCGGGGTTAAAGAAACCGAAACGGCTGTCGACGGGGTGAAGAAGATTGCTGAAGCACAGGCGGTTTTCGTCTCCCGCGGGGATGATTCCGGCACTGATAAAATGGAGAAAAGTCTGTGGAAGGATGCCGAAGTCACACCGGAAGGCGAATGGTACCGCGAAGCCGGTCAGGGAATGGGCAAGGTGATCCAGATGGCCGGAGAGCTGGGTGCCTATACCCTGTCCGACCGTGGTACCTGGCTGGCCTATACCGATAAATCGCCGCTGACCATCGTGCTGGAAGGTGATGAAAAGCTGTTCAATCCTTATGGCATCATTGCCGTGAGCCAGAAAAAATACCCGGACATCAACCATGACGGAGCCCAGGCCCTGATCGACTGGATGATTTCCCCGGAAGGCCAGAAAATCATCGGTGACTTCAAGATCAACGGCAAGCAGCTGTTCATTCCGGATGCCGGTGAAGATGAGCAGGATCAGGCCGAGGACATGAAAGAAGCAGCCTGATGTCGCGCCTGCTGGAAGCCAGTGGTCATGCACTGGAGCTGTTGTTCAGTGGTGACTTCGAGCTCTGGCTGATTGTCGGCATTTCCTTCAAGACCTCGCTGCTGGCGATGGTCTTTGCCACGCCGCCAGCGATTCTGGCGGCGTTTGCCCTCGCTTACGGCAACTTTGCCGGGCGGCGCTTCCTGATTACCGTATTTTCTACCCTGCTGTCCGCTCCCGCCGTGGTCGTGGGCCTGACCCTCTATCTGCTGCTGTCGCGGCAGGGGCCACTGGGCGACCTGCGCCTGCTGTTCACCCAGACGGCCATGGTGCTGGGCCAGATTGCGCTGGCTGTGCCGATACTGGTGGTGATGATGCATGCAAGTCTGCAGGGTGTCGACCGGCGGGTATGGGAAACCGCACGCATGCTCGGGGCCGGGCACCTGCGTGCCTTTCTGACGGTACTGCTGGAGCTGCGTTTCGGCCTTATGGCGGCGCTGCTGGCCACCTTCGGGCGCATCATTGCCGAAGTCGGGGCATCCATGATGCTGGGCGGCAATATCCTGCACTACACGCGCAACATCCCCACCGCCATTGCGCTGGAAACCAGCAAGGGGGAATTTGCGCAGGGTATCGCGCTGGGCATCGTACTGCTCACGTTATCTTTCACACTCAACCTGCTGCTGCATTATGTGCAGGGCAAGGGGCAGGTCGGATAATCCCACAGGGGGCAAAATGTGGCGACGGACGGCCTGTCTCCGGCAAGGCAAAGCTGACCCGTCTGTGTCTCCTGCACGGTATGCTGGTATCATGCTGCTGATACCACACCGGAGAAAACAACACCCATGATCAGACGCCTGCTTGCCACCCCGATGCAGGGCCGTGACGTGCATGAAAGTCACCGTGCTGCCACCCCGCTGGAGCTGTTCTACGACCTGGTTTTCGTGGTTGCCATCGGTGCCTGTGCATCCTCACTGCACCATGCCCTGGCAGCCCATCATTACCTTGACATCCTGACCTATCTCGGCATTTTTCTGCCCATGTGGTGGGCCTGGATGAATTACACCTGGTTTTCCTCCGCCTTTGACTGCAACGATACCCATTTCCGGCTGCTGTCGATGGTGCAGATGTTCGGTGCCCTGCTGATGGCAGCCGGTATGACCGCCTTTTTCAATGGCGACGGATTGCTGTGCGTGCTGGGCTTTATCGTGATGCGGATCGCCATGGCCTCGCTGTGGTTCCGTGCCGCCCGTGATGATCCGCAATATGCTGCCACGGCCCGCCGTTACGCCTATGGCATCCTGATCATGCAGGCCATCTGGGTGCTCTGGTACCTTGTGACCAGGGATATGGCGTATCTGCCCAGAATGTTCTCCATGCTGCTGTTCATGGGGGGCGAGCTGCTGGTACCGGTGCTGGCCGAACGCATCCGCCATACGCCCTGGCATCCGCATCACATTGCCGAACGTTATGGCCTGCTGACCATTATCGTGCTGGGGGAAGGCATCATCGGTGTCAGCAACCTCATCATGAATGCCGGCAGTATTGATATTCTGCATGCCCTGCCGGTCGGCTTTACCGGGACCGTGCTGATCTTCGCCCTGTGGTGGCTGTATTTCAAGGTGCCGTTCGCCGAGGCACTGCATGACCACAACCTGCGCCGTGGCATCCTGTTCGGTTATGGCCATTACCTGATTTTCGCCTCACTGGCAGCTGTCGGTACCGGCCTGGAGCTTGCAGCCGACACCTTTGCCGACACTGGTGAGCACGAGGCCAGCCCGGTACTGGCCACGATCACGCTCGCGGTGGCTGTGACCGCCTACATGCTGACCCTGAGCGTTATCCGTGCTGCTGTGGTTGCCAATGGCAGCAACAACCTGCTGGCCTGTGCCGCTGCGGTGGTGCTGCCGCTGCTGGCTGCCGGCCTGGCCCTGACGCACCTGCTGCCGTTGTGGGTGAGCCTGCTGGTGCTGGCCGTGGCACCCATGGTCATGGTCTGTCTGTATGGCGGCAGCAGCGACAATGCGCCGCTGGTGGCGACCTGAGCCTCACACCACAAGCACCACCAGTTCCTTCGGCCCGTGCACCCCGTAGGCCAGTACCTGGGCAATGTCCGCCGATTTGCTGGGGCCGGAGATCAGCAGCGCATTGGTGGGCATGCCTTTTGTCACCCAGTCCTGCCTGGCTATGGCTTCGGCAAAGGTGCTGTAAATCCGCCCGGCCTCCAGCAGGGCAAAATGCACCGGTGGTACCAGCGACATCTGACGCGGCTCCTCCGCATCCGGCCACAGGATCAGTGAGCCGGTTTCGGCAATTCCGCCCAAGGTGCCGGTGAGGCTGGCATCAATGCCGTGGAACATCGCCGGCTTCCAGTCTTCGATCGGATGTTCATACGCCTGCAGCTTCGGGAAGCGCCCCGCCTGCGCATAAATGGCCTGTCCCCAGCGCGTCTGCGGTGACAGCAGCAGGTTGTTCAGGTTCTTGTCCCGGCACAGTTGCACCAGCAGTTCCAGCCAGCCTTCCGGGCTGGAATGATGCACTTCGGCACGCACAGCCTGCAGGCGTTCGGTAAAACGCTGCAGGCACTCTGCTGCCGGCCAGTCATGACGGCTCAGGAAATCCCGGCCCGGAAAGCTTCCCGGCGGACGTTCCTGTGCCCGCAGGCGCTGCAGGATATTGTCGCGTGCCTTATTCATGATCCACTCCCAGTGCTTTCAGGCGTTCATGCAGGGTCTGCGCTGCCAGTGCCGGTGCCGTGCGCACCCGGGTCCAGGCCCCGAGCCGTTGTGGCATCAGCTTGCGCAGGCGGGTGGCCGCTCTGCTGCCCAGATGGTAAAGGGACGGATGTGAGGCCGCCCAGGACCAGCCCCGCCAGGTCACAGCCTCCAGCCGCTTGCGCCGGGTTCCGGCATCACGGGTCCGGCTGCCGCCATCCTGCCGCACGCCGTCATGACGCAGGCGATTGATGATGTCAGGGATCGGAATCCGTACCGGACACACTTCCCCGCAGGCCCCGCACAGGCTGGATGCCTGCACCAGTTCTCCATGCACCCTGAGCCCTTCCTTCTGCGGCTCCAGTATGGTCCCGATCGGACCGGGATAGACCGTGCCATAGGCATGTCCGCCAATGCGTACATACACCGGACAGTGGTTGATGCAGGCCCCGCAACGGATGCAGCGCAGCGTGGCCAGCAGTTCCGGATCACTGTAGATGGTGGAGCGGCCATTATCCAGCAGCACCAGATGGACCTCCGTCGGACCATCCTTCTCTCCTGGCTTGCGCGGGCCGCTGATCATGTTGAAATAAGTGGTGACCGGCTGGCCGGTGGCCGAACGCGGCAGGATGCTGAACAGGGGTGGGATGTCGGCAAGTTTCTCCACCACTTTTTCGATTCCGGTCACGGCAATATGTACCGGTGGTACCGTGGTGGCCATGCGCCCGTTGCCCTCATTCTCGACCAGACACAGGGTACCGGTTTCCGCCACGGCGAAATTCACCCCTGAAAGGCCGACCGGCGCGCTGTAGAACTTGTCCCGCAGAATGGCCCGTGCATTGCGTGTCAGCTCATCCACATCGTCGGTATAGGGGATATGCGGGAATCTGGCATTGAACAGGCGCGCGATTTCCTCCTTGTTCTTGTGAATCGCGGGCATGATGATGTGCGACGGTGTCTCGCCATCCAGCTGGATGATGAACTCGCCCAGATCCGACTCCAGCGCCTCGATACCCTGCTGCTCCAGAAAGTGGTTCAGTCCCATTTCCTCCGACACCATGGACTTGCCCTTGATGATGGAGCGGGCATTGTGCTGCTGCAGGATGTTGAGCACGATCCGGTTGGCCTCATCCGTGGTTTCGGCCCAGTGCACCTGCACCCCGTTGCGGACGAGATTGCTTTCCAGCTGTTCCAGCAGTTCCGGCAGTTTGCTCAGGGCATTGGCCCGGATCGATTGCGCCTGGGTACGCAGCCGCTGCAGTTCGGCCTCATCCGGAAACTGGTTGCGGCGGTTGGTCATCAGTGTGTCCATGGCCTTGCGGAAATGGGTGCGTACCTCGTCTTTTTTCAGGGCATCCTCGACCCGGATGCGGAATTCAGTCGGCATGGCCATCACGCTTCCCCTGTGGCTGCGGGGCCGGCATTCACCCGCTCCCACAGAAACTCGGCAATGTGGCGGATGGCCGGTACAGGCTGGTTCTGTTCCCGTTGCTGGAATGCGAAGGCACCTCCGATATTCATCAGGCAGCCACAATCCTGGCTGACCAGACAGCTGGCCCCGGTCGCACGGATATGTGCTGTCTTGTCGGCCACCATGGCGGCAGAAATTTCCGGTTCCTTGACGGCAAAGGTACCGCCGAAACCACAGCATTCCGTCTTGTAAGCCTGTTCATGCACCGTCACCCGGGCCAGTTGTCCCAGCAGGCTTTCGATTTTATCCGCCACGCCCATTTCCCGGCGGGCAGAGCAGGAAGTATGCACCGCGACCGTTACGGGGGCGCCCAGATCCTGCAGCCGGATATCCAGTACATCGACCAGAAACCCGGTGAGTTCATAAACCCGCCCGGCCACATCCAGCGCCCGATCTTCATCCGGCTCCCCCCGGAACAGGGCCGGGTAGTGGGTTTTCATCATCCCGGCACAGGAACCGGAGGGAATCACGATCGGCAGGGGTTTATCAAACAGGGCCAGCTGGGTCCGGGCCACCTTGCGCGCTTCATCACGATAGCCGGAGTTCCAGGCCGGCTGGCCGCAGCAGGTCTGGTCCGGGGGAAAGATGACGCGAACTCCCTCCCGTTGCAGCAACTGTACGGCGGAAACACCGGCATCGGGATAAAAAAGGTCAATCAGGCAGGTACCGAAAAAGTACGCTGCCTCGGGGCGTTGCATGGTCATGTACTGACTCCGGAAGTACTCAGGTGAAGCGTGGAGTGCGCCCGGTGGCTCTCCTCCGGGCTGAGCTGCCAGATTAACAAAAACCCCTGACCGGTAACATCAAAATTCCTGTCGGCCCTCACAGGCACGCGGCCTGATAACTCACGACACCTTCATACACCCCGGCCACCGGCATGGCTGCATTCTGGTAATGGTACTGCCATACCGCACTGCGGTCGGTCACGGTACCGAATGCGGTATTGGTCACCAGAGCACTCCCTGTCGCAGTGTTGGACAATACCGGCGCGGGGAGCCCGGCGTCACTGCTGCTGGTCTGCAGGGTATCAAAAGCCACATGGTGTCCCTGCCCGTCAGCCAGTCCTGCCGGATCGGATACGGCATAGCTTATCTTCACCTGTCCACAGTTCGAGCGTACCCGGACATTCACGCCGTCAGCCACATCACTGCCGGTGATGCTCTGGGGGGCCAGTCCGCTCACCGCAGGCGGGAAGCCGGTGCCGGCATACGTTCCCGGTGCTGGCAGGCTGCTGGAAGCATCGAAACTGACCACTGGAACCGCATCGGCAGAACCGACCTGAAAATACAGGAAAGCCGGGATGGTGACTGAAACCTTCACCGGCAATTCGCTGACCAGATCGTCGGTACAGTTCATGCGAATGGCCATTGCGCTGAGTGGCATCAGCAGCACACCCAGTACCAACAGGGCTTGCTGCGATACATGTTTTTTCATACCAGGCCTCTCAAAACGGTTAATGCTTTATTGGGGTACACCGCGTGTCAGAAACTGCCCCTCATAAGTTCCCGCCGGGTAAATCGTGTCATTCATGAAATCAAACCGGAGATTGAAAGTACTGTCATCCCCAGGCTGACTGGTGATCCAGGTTTGCACACTGTTATTGAAACTGCCATCTGCCGGTACTGCCGACCCAGTACTTGTGCCGGTATCGACACTCCAGCTCAGCCGGGACAGCGGAATGCTGGCTCCCATGCTGCAGCTGGTGCACTGCAAAGCCTGGGTACTGTCCACCTGCATGGCAACGGCCCGGCTTTTCAGCCGCAGCAGATGCCGGAAACGGATCTGGTCCGGTGCTGCAATCCCACTGTTCACGATCGCTGAAGGCGCAATGGTCATGCCATTGCCCACCGCATCACCAGGCACCAGAAAATGAATCTCCGGCACCGCCTGATCCAGAAAACCATTGACCAGCGCATGATCAGCATTTGGCCATCCCGAGTCCATCCAGCATGCCGCCTGCCCCGGTGGCGACAGGCCCAACAGCCCCGCCAGCACCCATACAACACGCCCCGGTATTCTGCCATGATGCATGGCTGTGTCCTCCCGTCAGTTAACCTTAAACCCGCTTGTCTATCGCAAACGCACCTTCATTCCAGTACAGGTTGCCTTTGAGATGTAAAGGTGCTGTCAGTGCGCCGGTATGGCGTTTGCCGTTCAGGTGCGGCGTCAGTTCCAGCAGGCGGGTTTCACCCGGCATCACCGGCATGGAGGACACCGAAAAATCCAGTGCCTGCCCACGGGCATCGGTCCCGGCCAGCGTCCCCTGCAGGCGGCCATGGGCGAGTCCCTGATTGCTGACCTGCAGCAGGGCCTTGCCACCGGCCATACGGATGGTCTGGATGTTCAGTCTGGGGGCGGCGTCACCGATGCTCAGATACACGATCACTGCCAGACGCCCGTTGGCCGGCAGGTTCAGGTTGCCACCGATCCGGTTCGGCGCCGGACTCAGCCCCTCCACCAGCAGTGCAAAGCGGCATTCCTGGGCCGGTGTCCCCGGCGGGACATGGACCTCAAACCGGAAGCCACGCTTGTCGGCCTTGCGCACTGTCACCCTGCGCCGCTCCAGCTTGACCCAGGGACGGCAGCTGTCCGGTGTCAGGGCCTCGCTGAAGGTCAGATTGTCGCCCTGAAGGTTCCAGTCATTACTGCGGATGTCATACTGCTCATCCGCATTGCTCATGTTGTAGATTTCCAGCACCTGGCGCACCACCTGACCGCTTTGGGCCTTGAGTTCGAAGCGCGGCGGCGATACCGCTGCCGAAAAACCTGCGGCCTGTACAGCCTGTACCGACAGGCCCGTCAGCAGCAGGAGCAACCCCCGGAAACCGGCTGCAAAACCGGTGCGTGTCTTTTTTTGCATTCTTTTAAGTCCCTTGAGGTCGGGCAATACCCGCAGGCATCACCCGGTGTGTCATGAACCCGTTCGGGTCAGATGATCAGATAGCCGCCAGCGTGTAAGTGACGGTTGCTTCATAGGTACCCGCTGCCGGTGTCGCGGTCGGTGTGTACTTGTAAGTCCATGTATCTTTCAGGCTGACAATGCCGGCGGTGGCAGCCAGTGTTACCGGTGAAGCTCCGGAACCTGAGTCGGCCAGTGCAGGATGTGCGATGCTGCCACCATTCGTTGCAGTGATTTCAGACAGTTTTGGCCGGTTAGCACCTGTCACCACATCTGCAAAAGGTGTTGTAGATGTCACGCTCAAGTTCAGGCCGCTACCGGTATTACCGAACGCCCAGACATCCAGCACTCCGTTGGAACCGTCCGCAGCATCATCAGTGCTTGAGTCCACTCCCGTGATGGCATTGGCACCGTTCCAGTGATTTTCATCGGCATCTGCATTGGCCGTGGGATCAGTCAGACTGGAGCCAAAAGCATAGGTCCACTCCACGGTATTGACCTTTTCCTTCCAATCACCAACGCGAAGGATCATCAGTTTGGGAATGGTGATCTTGAACTTCACATCTGCAGTGACTGCAGTAGGAGTCTTTCCTGTGGTATAGGAAATCCCCGCCTCCGCCAACAGGCCGTTACTCGCCAGCATCAGGCCGAGACCCGTTACCAGACCAGGCAGATTCAGTTTTTTCATCTTTTTCATCAGGTTTTCCTTTTCGTTGTTGTTTTTGATAAGGGTGGCTTCCGGGCCGAAAACCACAGCCTCCCTGGCCGTGGTAATTACTAAACCATTGATACCGGTCACTCCGCTGCACCAAGGCGCACCAGCGCCACATTCAGGAACCGGGTTGAGCGCAGTTCAACCTGTATGTCCTGCACACGAGTTTCCGCCAGTTCCCAGGGCAGCGGGATGGTCGACGCATCGACCCTGAGCCGGTATTGCCCCGTTGGTACCTGCACGAATTCAAATTCACCATTCTGGTCCGTGGTCAGTGGCAACCCGAATCCTTCCAGCTGCAGCTGGATACCTGCCGCCGGTTTTTCCAGCGGCTGGCGGATACCGTCCTGATTCTCGTCCAGAAACACCTGCCCGCGCACACTGCCGCTGCGGCGATCACGCTGGCTGAGCATCCTGCCGCTGCTGTCCTGATAGGTCAGCGCCAGCTGCAGGGCGGATTGCCAGTCATCCTCATCTTCGGCATGCAGGTGATCCAGACTGGCATTCAGTGTCCAGTGATCCCCGAGACGGAAATTGCCGAACACGCGCCCACCCAGATTGTTACGGGAAGTGGCATGCGTCCGGACATGATCCATGCGCAGGCTGGCACCGAACTGACGGTTCTCCCCGACATCCCGCCGCCAGTCCAGGCCGGCCCGGACATTGGCATCCTCACGTTCCGGATTGCCGCTCCAGGTCAGCTGCATGCCCAGCTCCTGATCAGCACCCAGCAGCCAGCGGCGTGAATAGTCCAGTTCATAATCGGCATCGGCTCCCCCGGTGCCCGCTGCCGCAGTGCTGTCGGTGTGCTGTACCGCCAGCTGCAGCCGGTCACTGCTGCCACTGGCCAGCTGACGGGCCACATAAGCAGCGGCACGGGTTTTCTGTCCCGAACCGGTGTCCGAATCCGTGCGGGAATAACTCAGGTCCGCCCCTAGACGGGTATCCTGACTGAGTGCATACGCCACGGATTGCCGCAGCCCCAGCTGGTCCCCGTCACGGGACTGCTGCCAGTCCAGACCGGTATTGAACTGGTAGAGCGGATGGCTGTAACTCATCCGCCAGTAAGCGCCGCTGCCGGCACTGGCTATGGTATCGCCCATCCAGGCCAGCTCCCCATCAACGTGATAGGCGTTGAACTGGTGTGTCGCCCGTCCGAACTGCCTGCCCGCTTCCAGTTCCAAGCCCTGCCCGTCCCCACCCTGCAGCAGCTGCAGGTGGTAGCGGGTCTGCCCCGGCTTCCCGGCCCGGTCCAGCATCAGGGCATATTCCCGGTGGCTGCCTTCCGGCTGCTGTACCTGCCAGGACTGGAATCCCAGCAGCCAGTCCTGATTCAGGCGCCGGGTCAGGCCCAGTCCGGTCATGTCGGTTTCACTGCCCAGAAAACGGGCCGTATCGGAGACCTGGCCTTTTTCACCGTGTGCCAGCCGGATTTCGGTATCAGTGCTGTAGAGACGGCTGGTGAGCCCCTGAAAAGTCCGGGATGGCAGGGACAGGCGTGCGCCTCGGCTGAACAGGGAATTGTGGGAAGCCTGATTGATACCGAAGGCATTCTGCATGCTCCAGTCCTGGTTCAGCAGAAAATTGTCCTGCTGCAGGAGAAAATGAAAACCGTTGTCACGCCGGGCAATACCGCCTGCATCCTGAGCACTGTCAAGCCATTCACTGTGCAACTGCAGGGTGAAATCACCGAATCCGGCACTCTGGCTGTATAACTGCAGCCCCAGACTGGTGCGCTGCTCGTGACCGGAGGCTGTTTTGACATAGTGCATTTCCGGACTCAAACGCCAAGAGCGATAACCCGTACTGTCGGTATCAGCTGCCGGCGGTGGCAAGTCTGCCGGTGACAGGTCTTCAGCCAGACTGTCATCAATCAGGTTGTCCACATATGCCGGTTCACGGGCTGCCGGGTTTTCCAATTTCAGTGCCTCCAGTTCTGCTCTGGTGAGGGATACAATCCCGTCGGCATGAACGGCGCCTGCATCCAACGCCATACCCACCAGAAGCGTCAGGAAACCCGCTGAAACCGACCTGTCAGTCCAACTGCACATGGTCATTTACCAAATTATTTTTATGATCTGTCTTCTGAGGGACAGTTTACCGTTATATCAGAATATAACCTGGGATGATAGTACCCAAAAAACAAATCTCCACTGAACAAGTCCAATGTGATCAATGAATTGGCAATCAGTAACAATTGTCACTCTTGTCCGGTCAGGCCCCGGAAAACAACCATCGGTAGGGGGTTCAGGTGCATGGACAGTGCGTAAAAAAACCGTAACAGCCCCACGTTTCAGCATTTAAATCATAAAATATGCTTATGAAATATCAAATGGAGTGCAACATGAAAACGGGTATCACAGGCAGCATCACCGCACTTTGCGCCGCTTTACTGTATTGTGCTGCCCTGCAGGCTGACAGCGGCCTCAGTACCCAGTTCGCAGTCGGAGCAGAGCAGCCTGCTGCCACTCAGGCCCAGGTCCGGTTTGTCATCCATGTCCCGGAACGGTTGAGCCTGTCTACCGAAGCCGACCTGCTTCAGGCTGACAGCAATGGTGGGGAAATTCTGAGCGGCCAGCCTGCCACCAACCTGCCCGGCAGTGAGGTGCCAGTAACCACAGCGGCCACCGCCATCATTGCCAGCCCCTGACCCGAGCCAGACCGGCAAACTCAACGCAGGTAGTAAAGCACCAGTGACCCCGCCAGCAGCACCGCCACCCACAGCACCATCACCCCGCTGGGCCAGGTGCGGGCAAACACACTTTGGGGGCCGTAACGGTGGTACAGTCGTTCTGCCATTTTTTCGGTCCGCTGCAAGGTGCGGTGCTCCAGCAGACGTCGTGCATCCATGGTCTTGAGGCTGAACTCGCGCGCCAGGTATTTCAGTAATTTGCGGTAGAACCAGTCGAAATCCAGGCTGATGGTCGGTGTCACCTGCATCTGTGGCAACAACAGGAAGAAAGCCGCAGCGGCAAACAGCAGCAGCTGGAACTGGGTCACCAGATGGTCAATGGTATACGCCTGATAATCGACCGGCTGGTGGGGTAACAGGGCATATAGGGGTTCGGGGAAGACACCGATGCCGATACTCAGAAAGGCACAGAAACCCATGGCCCAGAGCATGTGTCGGGGGGCTTCCGGCGGGTGCAGGCCGGAATCCCGGTTGAAAAACACAAACCAGGGAAACTTGAAGCCGATATACAGAATGGCTCCGGCAGACGCTGTCAGCAGCAGGAACCAGGCCGGTACCAGCCCGGCATAGGCTGCCGCCGAGGTTTCCAGCGACTTGGTGACAAAGCCGGAGGTAAACGGAAAGGCCGCAATCGCCAGCGAGCCGATGATACCGAAAACCGCCGTCAGCGGCATGTACCGGAACAGGCCACCCAGCTCGGTGCATTTGCGCTGCCCGGTCAGGGCCAGCACGCTGCCCGCCGACATCAGCATCAGCGCCTTGTAGATGATATGGGCAAAGGCATGGGCTGCCGCCCCGTTCAGGGCCAGCGCGCTGCCGATGCCAATGGCCGTGACCATGAAACCGACCTGATTCACAATCGAGTAGGCCAGTATCCGCCGCATGTCATTTTCCATCAGTGCATAGAAAATGCCGTAGAACACCATGTACAGGCCGATGTAAATCAGTACCTGTGCGCCGGCAAAACCCACCAGCAGCACATATACCGCCGTTTTGGTGGTAAAGGCGGACAGGAATACCATGCCCGAGGGGCTGGCTTCTGGATAGGCATCCGCCACCCAGGCCGATAATGGTGGGGCACCGGCATTGATCAGGAAGCCGGCCATGATCAGCCAGTGGGCGCCACTGTCGAGTTCACTCATGTTGACAAAGGCCGTGGAGCCACTGGCATAAACCTGCCAGACAATACCCCCCATCAGGATCACGCCGCCTGCCAGATGTACCAGCAGATAACGCATGCTGGCCCCGTAGGCCTTGGGATTGTCGTTGCTGTTGGACCACAGCACCAGGGTGGAGCTGAGCGCCATCAGCTCCCAGAAAATGAACAGGGTGATCAGGTCACCGGCGAAAGTCACCCCGATTGCTGATCCGGCATAGGCATAGGCCGCCCCCAGCTCCAGCACATTGCCCTCACGCAGCTGATATCCCCCCTGACCATCCGGTTCGGCACGCCAGAGCCCATACAGCCCGCCGGCAAAAGCCGCCAGTGCAAACACCGTGGCAAACAGGCGCCCGACGGCCGTCGCACTGACCGGTTCCAGTGCGTATTGCAGGAACTGCAGGGTGATGGTGCTGCCCGCCGGCAGGCTCCAGATCAGCACCAGCGCCAGCAGGGGCAGACCCAGTACCAGGGCCGTACGCGCCTTGCCCTGCACCTGTGGCAACAGAAAAGCCCCAAGAAACAGGACCAGTCCGGGAGGAAACGGAAACTCACTCATCGTAGTAGTCGTCCTTGCGCTTGAGGAAAAAGCCCAGCACCCTGGCAATCAGCACCAGCAGGACACAGGCCAGGAATCCGAACCAGGCATGGAACCCCCAGGAGGCATCAATGTGAATGCCCTGAGCTTCAAAGTAGGCGTGGTGGTGAACAAAAAATTCCGGCAATAGCACCAGCAGCAGGACACCGATCCAGATTTTCCGGAACCGGAGCAGGTTTTCTGCATGGGACAGCCCGTGTTTTCGGGATTGCGGGCTCATGATCACCTCCCGACCTGGATGGCCAGTTGATAGGGAATCTCGGGGAACAGGAACAGCACCAGGGTCATGCCTGCCGTGATGCACAAGGCCACTACAATCGGCCAGGGAGCCTCCCCGTGACCGTAGTCATCCGGTTTGCCGGGTGCTTCCGGGCGGAAAAAGGCGGCGTAGATGATGGGCATGAAATAGGCGGCATTCAGCAGTGTGGAAACAATGATGATGCCAAAGGCCAGATACTGGTGGGCCTCAAAGGCACCCATAAGCAGGTACCACTTGGAAATAAAACCCACGGCAGGTGGCACCCCGATCATGGACAGTGCCCCGATGGTGAAAGCCCCCATGGTCCAGGGCATGCGGTAGCCGATGCCGTTGAGCTGGCTGATTTCGGTTTTGTGGGCGGCGGTATAAATGGAGCCGGCGGCAAAGAACAGCGTGATTTTGCCGAACGCGTGCGCAACGATGTGCAAGGTGGCACCGACGATTGAGATCGGGGCCAGAATCGCCGCCCCCAGCACCACATAGGATAGCTGGCTGACAGTGGAATAGGCCAGCCGGCGCTTGAGGTTGTCCTGGTACAGTGCGATGGTGGAGGCCACCAGAATGGTAAACCCGGCCACATACAGCAGCCACTCGATACCGGGAGCGGATTGCAGGGTTTCCAGTCCGAAGACATATACCGCCACCTTGATAACGGTAAACACCCCTGCCTTGACCACTGCCACTGCATGCAGCAGGGCACTGACCGGCGTCGGTGCCACCATGGCCGCCGGCAGCCAGCGGTGGATCGGCATCAGGGCGGCCTTGCCGATGCCGTAGAAGTACAGCACCGACAGGGCCGTCAGGGCCACTCCGCTCACCTTGCCACCCAGAATGCCGCCTGGTGTGAAGGTGATGGTGCCGGTTGC
This sequence comes from Thiothrix sp., assembly GCA_020442915.1. GTDB lineage: Bacteria > Pseudomonadota > Gammaproteobacteria > Thiotrichales > Thiotrichaceae > Thiolinea. Next base: position 110,123 of record JAGRJD010000023.1, read on the forward strand.
CTGCCAGGTCCAGATGATGGCCGGCAGCAGCAGGCCGATGGAAGTGAACAGCAGAATGCCGAGATATACCCGCCCGGCCTTGAGTGAACTTTTGCCCTTGTGTGTCACCAGCGGGTAGGTGGACAGGGTGAGTATCTCATAGAAAACAAACAGTGTGACCAGGTTGGCCGCGAACGCCACCCCCATGGCCGCGAACAGGGCAATGGCAAAGCAGATGTAAAACCGGGTCTGGTGCTGCTCCTGATTGCCGCGCATGTAGCCGATGGAGTAGAGCGAGTTCACCGGCCACAGAAAGGCGGCTACCCCAGCGAACATCATGCCCAGCGGTTCGACCCGGAAGGCCAGACTGATACCCGGCATCATGTCCAGCAGGGTGAACTCCGGGCGCTCCCCGGCCAGTACGGGCGGCAGCAGGCTGTAAACCACCAGCGCCAGCAGCAAGGCACCGGTCAGGGTCACGCCTTCGCGCATATTGGGCCAGCGTCCGGCCAGGGCAATGCCCAGCGCCGTCAGCAGTGGTACCAGCAAGGACAGCAGGATCAGGGTTGCGGTGACCATCAGCGTTCTCCCAGCAGCGTGGCTGCAGCCGCTTCGGCCACACCGGCGGTGAATTCAGCATTCATACCGAACCAGATATTGCCCAGTATCAGTACCCAGGTGGGTATCAGCAGCCACAGCGGTACTTCAGTCACGGTTGGCTGGTCTGGTGGACGCTCCTTGAAATAGGCGGCCTCGACCACCCGCCAGATGTAAACCAGTGCGATCAGGGAACCCAGCAGGATCATGGCGGTAATCAGCCACCAGCCACGGTCGATGGATGCCTGAATCAGATACCACTTGGAGATGAAGCCCACTGTGAGCGGTACCCCGATCAGGCTCAGGCCACCCGCGACAAATGCCGCCATGCTCCAGGGCATCTGCCGCCCCAGACCGGTGACATGGTTGATGGCGGTTCCACCGGCACGATAGAAAATGTTGGCCATCACCAGGAACAGGGCTCCCTTGATCAGGGCATGATTGAACAGGTGCAGCAGGGTCGCCATCAGTCCGTGCAGGTTGGCAAGGCCGATGCCCAGCAGCATGTAACCGATCTGTGCCAGCGAGGAGTAGGCCAGCATGCGCTTCACGCCGCGCTGGTAGACAGCCGTCATGGAGGCAAACAGGATCGCCATGAGGGCCAGCGGTACCAGCAGGAATTGCAGGTGCATCTGGTTATAAGTGAAATCGGCCCCGAAAATCCCGAACAGGAAACGCAGCATGGCATAAACGGCCACTTTGGTGGCCGTCGCTGCCAGAAAGGCCGAGACCACGGAGGGTGCGGTGGCATAGGCATTGGGCAGCCACAGGTGCAGCGGAAACATGGCCAGCTTGAGGCCAAAACCCACCACCAGAAAGGCAAAGGCGGCCTGCAGTGTGCGTGATCCCTCCAGCGGCTGCAGCCTGTGGGCCAGATCAGCCATGTTGAGCGTACCGGTCAGCATGTACAGCAGCCCGACCCCGATCAGGATGAAGGTACCGCCGATGGTCCCCATGACCAGGTACTGGAATGCCGCTGTCAGTGAACGCCGGTCCTTGCCCAGACTGATCAGGGTGTAGGTGGACAGCGAAGAAATTTCCAGTAATACAAACAGGTTGAAGGCATCGCCGGTAATGGTCATGCCCAGCAGGCCGGACAGGCACAACAGCAGCGCGGTATAGAACAGCACATGCAGCCGCGGGGGAATTTCACGGCAGACCGAAGGCCAGGAGTAGGGCAGGATCACGGCGGCAATCCCGGACACGATCACCAGCACAAAGGCATTCAGGCGGTCAATGGTATAAACGATGCCCCAGGGACCGGGCCAGTTGCCGAAGGCATATTCGATCACGCTGCCATCGTTGACACGCAGCAGCAGGGTCACGGCAATGGCGGCACAGGCCCAGCTTGCCAGTGTGGCAATGGCCCAGGCGATGCGGGCTTTGCCGATCAGAAAGCACAGGGGAGCGGACAGCAGCGGTATGACCAGCTGCAGGGCGGGTAACTGGCTGCTCATGATCGGTTCCTGTTCCGCTCCAGCTCCAGTTCCAGATCTCTGGTGATCACTTCATCCTCCTCCACCGTACCATACGCCTCATGGATGCGCACCACCAATGCCAGCCCCAATGCCGTGGTCGCCACACTGACTACAATGGCGGTCAGGATCAGGACATG
>JAGRJD010000024.1:0-6079 GCA_020442915.1 Thiothrix sp.
AATATATTCTCGGCTGACAATACTTTTAGAAAGGTTAGTATCAGCGTATTTGAATACTCATCAAACGCTTCACCACCGGCACCCTGCATCATGGCGACAGCCAGCTGATAAAAAATGATGGCACTTTCCACGCTGATTGACTCGTTCAGCATTTTTCCTCCACCATGGTTGAGCGGCAAGGGGCTGCTGATTGCAGCCCCGCAGGTTACAGACGGTTCAGGTTTACAGCGATGCCGCCGGCATCACACGCCACTGATGCATTTGACTTCCAGAAAGTCTTCCAGTCCCCAGATGCCCCCTTCCCGTCCGTTGCCGGACTGCTTGTAGCCACCAAACGGCGCACCCACACCCTGGGAACTGCCATTGACCTGTACCATGCCGGAGCGCAGGCGGCGTGCCACCCGGTTGGCCTTGTCCATGTCCTGGGTCTGGACATAATTGGTCAGCCCGTAAACGGTATCATTGGCAATCCGGATCGCTTCCTCCTCGGTATCAAACGGCATGATGGACAGTACCGGTCCGAAGATTTCCTCACGCGCAATCGTCATGTCGTTGTTCACATCGGCAAACACGGTCGGACGCACGAAATACCCCTGCTCCAGCCCCTCCGGATGCCCCGGACCACCCGCCACCAGCCGGGCCTCCTGCATGCCCTTGTTGATCAGGCCCTGAATCTTGTCATACTGCTGCTGCGAGACGACCGGGCCGATATGACGGCCATGCTTGTGGGCACTGTCGACCTGAATCCGGTTTGCGGTTTCAGCGGCGATACGCACGGCCTCCTCATACAGGGAACGCTCCACCAGCATGCGGGTCGGGGCATTGCAGGACTGGCCGGTATTGTTGAAACAGTGCTGTACCCCCCGCCGGACGGCCTTTTCATCCGCATCGGCAAAGATGATGTTGGCCCCCTTGCCGCCCAGTTCCAGACTGACACGCTTGATATTGCGGGCGGCATTCTGGCTGATGGCCATACCGGCACGGGTGGAACCGGTGAAGGAGATCATGTCGATATCCGGATGCCCGGAGAGCTGGCTACCGACCCCGGCCCCGTCACCATTGACCAGATTGAACACACCGGCGGGGAAGCCGGCCTCATCAATCATCTCGGCAAACAGCAGTGCGGACAGGGGCGCAACCTCAGATGGTTTCAGCACCATGGTACAACCGGCAGCCAGGGCCGGAATCACCTTGAGGATGACCTGGTTCATGGGCCAGTTCCAGGGTGTGATCAGGCCGCAGACACCGATGGGCTCGTAGACGATGCGGTCATTGGGTGCCTGGGAGCCCAGCGGACGCTCGAACGTGAACTGCCGCAGTTCATCCAGGATGTTGCTGATGTGCCAGGCCCCGGAACCCCACTGGGCATTGCGCGCCATGTCGATCGGTGCCCCCATTTCCATGGCAATGGCAGCGGCCATGTCATCGGCCCGTGCTTCATAAATGCCCGCCAGCCGCTCCAGCAAAGCCAGTCGTTCCGCCTTGCCGGTACGCCCCCAGCTGTCAAAGCTGCGTTTTGCAGCCGCCACGGCCTGATCGGTATCTGCCTGACTGCCCAGGGAAATAACGGCACAGGCCTCGCCGGTGGACGGGTCGGTCACCTGAAAATCATGCGCCTGTACCGGTGTACGCCACTGGCCATCAATATAGAATTTGCGTTTCTCAATCATGATTCTGATTCCTGAAATTACTTGAACTCGACCACTTCCCAGCCTGACGGATGGATGGAGCCATCGGACAGCAGTATCCTGCGCTCCGCTGCGAAAGTGGAATAGCGCGCCAGATTCTCTTCCGTCATGCGCCCGAAGGAGGTACGGAAGATCATCGACTGCGAAGGCAGGCTGTCCAGTGGCCCCAGCATGGCCTTGTCAGTCCCCACGGTAATGGTCTTGTAGCGCGTGCGCCCGACGAACCGGCTGATCCAGTCCTCCATGTCGGTAAAGTGCGGCTTGAGTCCGTAGGACGTATCCACGACCAGCAGCACCGCACCCTGATGGCGCGAAAACCAGACCTGCGCCCCGGCCCAGCTCGCCAGATGCAGCACTGCAAATACCGAAAATACCACCAGAAACCTCATGCCCGCATCCTTTGGTTTACATTTCTGAATTCAACAGGTTGCCGATACGGTAGGACGCCGATCCGGCGCTGGATTCGATATAGGCACCTTCAGCCAGACTGGCCAGCGCCCGCAGCTGGTCGGAGCTGACTTCATAGCCGATGGCGTGGATGGGGATGCCGGAAAATTCCAGCGGTTTTTCCACCTCCTCAAAACTCAGCCCCCGGTTGGTCTCGCCGTCGGAGAGCAGAAAAATCACCTTTTTGGCATCCGGGTGCTGCCGCCCGTATTCCAGCAGCAGGTCAGCCGCCGCCAGCACGGCATTGTTGGTGGCCGTCCGCCCCCCCGTGACCAGCCGCTGCACCGCCCCGGTGAACAACGCCTTCTGCTGCACGTCAAACGGCCGGATCATCAGGTCCACATTGACCCGGTCGCTGTAAGTGACCAGGCCGATGGCATTGTTGGTGCTGATAAGGTCAGCGGATTCAATCAGTGCCTTTTTCAGGTTGGTGATGCGCGCCCCTTCCATGGACCCGGATACATCCGCCACAAACACCGCCGCAATCGGGCGTCCGCCGGATTTTTTCTGTTTCCAGAGCTTCTGGGCCTGTCCGATGATGGAGCCGTCCTTGAGCGCATAGGCACTCCGGTAATCCGGCAGCTGCCCGAAACCGTAGCGTTTCAACTGGGACTGCTGATCCGCCAGAAAACGGGCAAACAAGGCCAGCACCTCACGCTCCGCCGGATCGGCTTCCGGGGTGGCATACAGCGGGCTGTCATGGCGCACACCAAAAGGCACGAACTCATAATCGTTCATGCCGGTCACATTCATCCAGGACTGGTTTTCCATCACCATGGCATCCAGCACCCCGCTGCCCTGGGCCGCGTCACGCATCTGGATCGTGGTCTGGGCCACAAACGGCACCCCGGTCTGAAAAGCTTCAAAGGCACTGGCCACGTCCGGGGACAGCATCTGGGTTTCATCCCCGTGCGCAAAGGCATTCAGCACCGTGAGCAGAAAATTCAGGCCGGTACTGGACTCATACGGATTGGTATAGCCCATGGCGAACGACCCACTGGTGACATTGGTCAGCAGTTTGGCGATATCGAGCTGGCCTTCCGTGGTGATAAGGTCGGCCTTGGCCTTCTTGACCACGATGCCGGCGGTATTGGGGGCCGTGGCTTCGGCAATGGTCTCCAGTTTCACCCCGTTGGCTTCCAGCATCTGGCCCCACAGGGTATTGCTGGGCGAATAGGCATCCGGCACATACTGGCCGGCAATGATGAACTGGGCTCCGAGGCCGGAAGCAATCTTGCGGATGGCGATCCGGGCCTGTTTGCCGTTGCTGATGCTGAAATTCTGGCGGTTGAAGGCATCCGCCATTTCCAGGTAATACCCGTCCCGCCCCTGCCCGGCCTTTTCCGACGAAGTGACGATCTCCACCGCCTCGGTACGGGCATCATCCCGTGCCACCAGACCGACCGGATATTCCTGCAGGTCCGGGAGCATACTCATCAGATTGGTGGAGGTCAGGCGGATATTGGCCTTGTAGGTATTTTCGTTGAAGGTCGGCTGGACCGAGTTTTTGACCAGTGTCTGGATCGCCTTTTCTGCTGCTTCCGGGCTGTCCACCTCGGAGTTGCAGGAAGCCAGCAGGCCCAGTACGGCGCACAGACCCAGTGTGCTCAGGGTACGGACAACCGGGGAAGGCAGGTATTTTTCAAGCATGTTAACGTCCTTGGCCGTTGGCAATCTGCGCCAGCGTCAGCAGGCGCGCATGTGCGTCGGTACGTTCGAAGGCACTGACGGATTTCATGTTTGCCACTTCCACGGCAGTCGCGGTCAGGGCATCGAACAGGCGATTGTTTTCATCCAGCAGCTCACGCAACCGGCGTGACTGCGCCTCGTACAGCTCACCATGCCGCTCCTGCCGCTGCTGGCCGGTGGCAGTGGAAAAATTATGTGCAATACCGGACAGGCTGTGTCCGGTGGCGACCACATCGGCCAGATTCTGGACCGCTTGCTTCTGGACCGTGCGGGCCGCTCCCAGATAGCTCAGAGGCGCCGATTTTTTACCGAAAAAGCGCGTCTCCACCACTGAATGGTAATCATCCAGTATCCCGCTCAGGGCATCGGCCTGTCGAACCCCTTCATCCAGCTTCAGCTCGGCAAGCTCGCTGCGCAGGTCCTTGAGACGCTGCAGCAGGGCGGTATGCTCGGTTGCCTCACGCTGCTGGAGGCGTGCGATGTCATCCTGATCCGAGTAACCGGCCAGCCGGTAAAGCGCCGGCACGCTCAAGGTCGCCACAACGGCCAGCCCCAGGTAGGCCAGCAATGCCATCAGGTCAGGCTGGAACCACCAGTAAAACAGGGCCAGCAGCACCAGCGAAAGGATTGCGGCCACAAGCGTGTATGTTCTGATCATGGGTTAGAGTGTCTCATGTTCACCATGGAGTGTCATCCGCTAGTCGCTGCCGGTATTGTCACCCACCGAAGCGGTGGATGACCAGAGCCCTTACAGCTTACTATGGCCTTTCCGGCGTATAGGGCCGCGCCAGGAAATGCCCGCGCACCCGTCGCCCATAACCCCATTCAAACAGCAGCGACGCGCCAATAAAGGCCAGAAAGGTCAGCACCGCACTGCGATGGGTTGACCAGGTATGGAACATCAGGGTCAGCAGTGCCACACCACTGGCCAGGCTGGCTATCAATAGAATCAGGCGGCTGGCGTGAATCGCCTTGTGCAACCGATAAGCACCCAGATTAACCAGGAAAAAGACCAGCAGAAAGCTGGCACTGCCAATAATGGCGATTTCGGTCAGGTCAATGGTATTCGCCAGCAGCAGGCTGATGAGTGCTGTGACCAGCACACCCATGACCGGATTGTCCCCTTTCTGTTCCGCCAGCCGGGTCGGCAATTCACCTTCCCGCGCCAGGATGAAACTCAGGCGGGCATTGCCGTAAAGTGTGGCATTGATGGCAGAAAAAGTCGCCAATAGCGCCGCCACGGAGACCAGGGTGAAGCCAAGCTGCCCCAGTGCCGGTCTGGCAGCCACTGCCAGTGCGTAATCCTTGGCCTGCGCGAGCTGGCTTTCCGGCACCACACCGACCGTAATCACGGCAATCAGCAGGTAGAGCATAATAACCAGCACCACCGAGCCATAAAAGGCCCGTGGCAGGTTCTTTTCCGGGTTGCTGATGTCCTCGGCGGCGTTGGCAATCAGCTCAAAACCTTCATAGGCAACAAAAATAATCATGCCGGCCACGATAATCGAAACGGTATCGCCCCAACGGCTTGGTGACAGGCGGCTGGTATCAACAAAACCCAGGCTGGTGACAATGATCAGGGCCAGCAACAGCAACTTGATCAGTACAATGACCGTCTCTGAACGGCTGACAATGGCGGCACTCACCAGATTGATCAGCACGGGCAACAGGATGGCCAGGCTGATGAACAGGTGTTTCAGCCAGGCGGCATGCAGCGCAGGAAAAAAGGTCTGGGCATAGGAGGCAAAAGCTACGGCATACAGCGCAATGGTAACCAGGTAGCTCAGCCATAACAGGAAATTCATGCTGCCTGAAAGCAGATTATGCTGGAAAGCCTGATCGATAAAGCTCACAGTGCCACCCCGGCTCTGGTACCTGAGCGATAATTTCGTGTAGGCGTAGGAGGTCAGCAGGGCCACCAGCCCGGCGAACAGGAATGCCAGCGCGGTGGCGCCATGGGCCAGGGTGACCGCCTCACCCAGCACCGCGAAGATGCCACCTCCGACCATGCCGCCGATGCCGATGGACATGGCTCCCATCAAGCCGATGGCCGTACCATCCCTGTTTCTCATGTCGCTCCTGCCCTCGCCTGGGTGAATTTCTACGCTTTGGGGAGGGTAGGCGCGGGCTCCGGTGATTGCAAGACCATTTTCAGACCGCTACCGGCAGGAAGCTTCAGTGCGCGTTGCCGGACTTGCCGACAGCCTCAGACCGGCTTAATATGCAGGTTGCGCCGGTGTAGCTCAGCTGGTAGA
>JAGRJD010000024.1:6091-19664 GCA_020442915.1 Thiothrix sp.
GGTAGAGCAACGCATTCGTAATGCGTGGGTCGGGAGTTCGAATCTCTTCACCGGCATACCCCCGCCTTCTCCCCCTCACGCCATCACGGCCAGCAGCCGCCGGTCGAATACCTGCTGCTCCCCGATCACGCGGTAATCCTGTGTCTCCAGCAAGCTGAAACCGCCGATCAGCAGCGCATCCCGTACCGGCTTCAGGGCCGGGTCGATAAACGCTGCAGTCAGGGCACGCCGCATGGCCGCCTGCTGTTCCCGCGTGCACGCGGCCAGCGTGACATAAGGCAGGCCCGGCACGGAAGCAGTCCAGCCGATCTGGCGCAGGCCCTTGATGGCCGCAGGCCGGTAACGTGCCAGCAGGGCATGGGTCACACAATCAATGGCGGCCACATCGGCCCGGTGCTGCTGCAGGGCAGCCAGGCTGGATACATGGGCTCCGGACACTTGGATCCGGCTGAAAAAGTGCCCGCCCTGCTGCAGGGGATTGATCAGACATAACAGTCCGTTCATGCCGGACTGTGACTCCGGCCCGTTGATCACCGCCACCGCCCCACGCAGGGACTCCAGGGTGTCAAAGCGGCTGTCTTCATGTACCAGAACCCGGCTGCTGTAACAGGGGCCGCTGCAACCCGGTGCCACATAATGCGGGGTCAGCAGGATGCTGAACGACGCACGGTAGCGGTGCACCACGTCATACCCGCAACACTGGCTTAAAAACAGGCCCGGATCATCCCACAAAGTACGCACCGGCTGACCATGCATCAGGATTTCCGGCACATCAGTCACCCCCTGCTGCTTCAGGTGGGCAGAAATACCGGTCCACCACTGGTCATGCACAAGAGCGATTTCGGGAAAATCATACATGGGCAGGCTGGCGGTATGGACAGAAACGGGATTGTTTCGGTGCATCATGCAAAATTCCCCGTAACAAGGTATAAAGTGTCGAACAAGGTCTGGAAAGCGTGCCATGGTACATTATTCACTGCGTCAGTTGCGCTACTTCATCACCGCAGCCGAACTCAAGTCCACCAGTGCAGCTGCGCGCCAGCTGCACGTCTCCCAGCCCTCGATTTCCACCGCCATCCGCCAGCTGGAAGAAAGCTTCGGACAGGCTCTGGCCCTGCGCCAACGCGGTGCCGGCATCTCCCCCACGCCCTACGGACGCATGATCATGCGCAAGGGCCGGCACCTGCTGGAGCTGGCCGGCAACCTGCATGATCCGCACGGTGACATGCCCTCGGGATCGGTGCTGATCGGCTGTTTCACCGACATCAGTCCCTATTACCTGCCCGCACTCCTGCAGCAGCTGCACCAGCAACATCCCACTATCCAGCCCTCCATCGTGCACGGGGAACTGGATGAAATTCCCCAGCTGCTCAAGCGCGGGGAAGTGGATATCGCCATGACCTACGGGGTGCTGCTGGATGACGAACTACAGCATGAAACCCTGCACGAGGCAACACCCCATGCCCTGCTAGCCGCTGACCATCCGCTTGCGGAGGCAGACAGCCTCACCCTGGAGCGCCTGCTGCAGGAACCGTTCATCCTCTCGGACTCACCCTACTCCAGCGAATTTCTGCTCACCGTGCTCGCCAGCCGGGGACTGGAGCCACGGGTGGCCTGGAATGCCGGCACCTTTGAACTGCTGCGCGGCATGGTGGCCAATGGTCTGGGCGTCTCCATGGCCTATACCCGGCCACGCTGCTCCAGAAGCTATGACGGCCACGAGCTGGTCTACCGCCCGATCATTGATCCACTGCCAAGCCAGAAAATCGTACTGGCCCGGCACCGGGATGCCCGGCTGACACCCACCACACAGGTGGTCTGGGACACGATTCTGGCCGATCGGGTGCGGCAAAACACACCCGACTGAACCCGGCCTTTTCCTACCCTTTCAGCCAGGGCACATAAATCACCGCCTCACCCTCGATCACGGCCTTGCCGGCAGTATTCACCACCGTGGTCTTCAGGGTCACAAACGGCTTGTCGCTACGGATGTCGGTGATTTCCACCGTACCGGTCACTTCCTCATCCAGATGCACCGGCAGCCTGAATTTCAGGCTCTGGCTCACATAGATCGAGCCCTCCCCCGGCAGCTGCGTGCCCAGCATGGCGGTGAACAGACTGCCCACAAACATGCCATGCACGATACGCTCCCTGAACTGGGTCGCAGCGGCATAATCAGCATCCAGATGGACCGGATTGGTATCCATGGACAGACGGGCATAGTCGCGCACATCCTGCTCGGAAAAAGTGCGGGTGATGGACACCTTGTCGCCGACTTTCAGTTCACGCTGTTCACTCATGTTTGCTGTGCTCCTTTTCAATTGCTCAACCATTGATACCGCCAATGCAGGTATATTTGATTTCCAGATAATCCTCGATGCCGTATTTCGAGCCTTCACGCCCCATGCCGGACTCTTTCACACCGCCGAAGGGGGCATTTTCGGTGGAAATGATGCCGGAATTGACGCCGACAATGCCGTACTCCAGCTGCTCGGAAACACGCCAGATGCGCCCCATGTCACGTGCATAGAAATAGGCCGCCAGCCCCGCCTCGGTATCATTGGCCATGCGGATGGCATCGGCTTCATCCCGGAACCGGAACAGGGGCGCCACCGGGCCGAAGGTTTCCTCGGAAAAAATGCGCATGGCTGGGGTCACATCCGCCAGCAGGGTCGGCTCAAAGAAACTGTGCCCCAGCGCATGCCGCTTACCGCCCACAACCACGCGTGCGCCTTTGTCCACGGCATCGGCGATGTGGCTTTCCACCTTCTGCACTGCCGCCTCATTGATCAGTGGTCCCTGGTTCACGCCGGCCTCCAGCCCGTTGCCGACCTTGAGTTCCCGAACTGCCGCCGCCAGTTTTTCCGCAAACGCATCATATACCCCGTCCTGCACCAGCAGGCGGTTGGCACACACGCAGGTCTGGCCGCTGTTGCGGTACTTGGAAGCCATGGCCCCCAGCACCGCCGCATCCAGATCGGCATCATCAAACACGATGAAAGGTGCATTCCCGCCCAGCTCCATCGAGACCTTCTTGACCGTATCCGCGCACTGTCTGATCAGCAGTTTGCCGATCGGGGTCGAGCCGGTAAAGCTCAGCTTGCGCACCACCGGACTGGCCGTCAGCGCTGCACCGATCTCGACCGGATTGCCGGTGACGACATTGATCACCCCGGCAGGAATCCCGGCCCGGCTCGCCAGCTCCGCCAGTGCCAGTGCCGAATACGGGGTATCTTCCGCCGGCTTGATCACCAGCGTGCAACCCGCTGCCAGTGCCGGCCCCGCCTTGCGCGTGATCATGGCGGAAGGAAAGTTCCAGGGCGTGATGGCGGCGCACACCCCCACCGGCATGCGTGTCACCAGAATACGCTGGTCGGTGCTGTTGGCCGGAATGGTGTCGCCATACACACGCTTGCCTTCCTCGGCAAACCACTCGATGAACGAGGCCGCATAGGCAATCTCGCCCCGTGACTCAGCCAGCGACTTGCCCTGCTCCAGCGTCATGATCCAGGCCAGATCCTCCTGGTGTGCCAGCATCAGGTTGAACCACTGGCGCAGGCTGCCGGCGCGCTCCTTGGCCGTTCTGGCACGCCAGCCGGGCAAAGCCTGTTCGGCGGCGGCAATCGCCCGCCGGGTTTCCGCCCCCCCCATCTTCGGTACCGTTCCCAGTGTCTCCCCGCTGGCCGGATTGGTGACGGCGAAACTGGCACCGCTATCAGCCCCGACCCATTCACCCTTGATAAATGCCTGCTCCCTGAACAGGGACCGATCCTGTAACTCCATCATGCGTTCTCCTTCGGTAATCCAGCCGGCAAGATACCAGAAGCAGACCGTTTTCTCACCCGTCCTGAAGCCCCCGGCCCGTGTACAAACCGGTCCGGGAGCGAACCACCCTGCCCGCTCCCGGCACCTTGACTATCCGGAACATTGTGATCACAATCAGCCGACAGGCATTACTGGAGTCAATTCGTGATTCACCACTCAGGCCCACCCGTACCTGAACTTGATGTATTCATCACCGACCTGAACGGTCATTTACGCGGCAAACGCATTCCGGCCCGCTCGGCCCCGAAAATACTGCAGGAAGGCTTCAAGCTGCCCCTGTCCGCCATCGCACTCGACTACTGGGGCAATGATGTCCCCGCTAACGGACTGGTGTTTGAAACCGGCGACAGTGACGGCATCTGCCTTCCGACCCATGCCCAGCCGCTGTCCATTCCCTGGGTGGCCGGCGAGCACCGCCAGCTCATGTGCATGATGCACAATGCCGATGAAACCCCCTTCCATGTCGACCCGCGCCAGCTGCTCATGCGTGTGGTGGAGCGTTACCGCAAACACGGCTGGACCCCGGTGGTGGCCACGGAAATGGAATTCTACGTGCTGGACCCGGCCCACATGCCCAACAGCGAGAACCCACCGCCGGAACTGCTCGACTGGGCCTCGGCCTACTGCATCGAGACCCTGGACACCCAGCGTGATTTCCTCAGCGACATGTATCAGGCCTGCGAAATCCAGGACATTCCGATTGATGCCTGCATCTCCGAACTCGGGGACGGCCAGTTTGAATGCAACCTCAAACATGTCCCCGACCCGGTATTGGCAGCTGATCACGCCATCCTGTTCAAGCGTCTGGTCAAGGGGGTGGCCACCATGCACAAGCAGCATGCCTCCTTCATGGCCAAACCGTTCGGCGAACGCAGCGGCAACGGCTTTCACCTGCACTTCAGCCTGCTGGATGCACAGGGCCGCAACCTGTTTGACGATGGTACCGATGCCGGCAGCCCACTGCTGCGACATGCCATTGCCGGCCTGCTGGCCCTCATGAGTGACTCGACCCTGATTTTTGCGCCCGGCCTCAACAGTTACCGGCGTCTGGTCCCCGGCAGCCATGCGCCGATCTATACCACTTGGGGCTATGAAAACCGCACCGTTGCCGTGCGGGTACCGGAAAGTCCGGGCGATGCACGCCGTATCGAACATCGGGTTGCCGGTGCCGATGCCAATCCCTACCTGGTGATCGCCAGCATTCTGGCTGCCGCCCTGCATGGCATGGAGCAACAGCTGGAACCGCCGGCACCCACCGAAGGGGACGGCTATTCCGAGCACGAGGAGCACGAATGCCTGCCGCACGAGTGGAGCATGGCACTGGAGCGTTTCCGCAGCAGCAAACCGCTGGCTGACCTGCTGGACCCACAGTTTGTCGAAGTGTTTGCCGCCGTCAAGGAGCAGGAATACCTGCGCTTTGCCTCCATCATTTCCGAGGCTGAATATGAAACCTACCTGTAGCTGCTTATTGCCTGGAGATTTTGCCGTATGAAAACCATTGGCGTGCTTGAAACCGGTCGCCCGCCGGAAGAAATCAGCGCATACGGCAGCTATGCCGACATGGTATACCGGCTGCTGGCCGGGGAGGCTGGCGGTACAAACTGGCAGCGCCGCAACTATGCCGTGCTGGAAGGCGAACTGCCGGAGTCACCGACCGAATGCGACGGCTGGATGATCACCGGCTCCAAATACGGAGTCTATGACAGACTGCCGTGGATGGAACCGCTGCAGGCTTTCATCCGCGCCATTCAGGCTTGCGGTCGTCCACTGGTCGGCATCTGCTTCGGGCACCAGATCATTGCCGCCGCCCTCGGGGGCGAAGTGGCCAAATCCGACCGGGGATGGGGGGTGGGCCTGCACCGTTACCAGCTGGCCCCGGACCGGCCTGCGTGGCTGGCCAGCCCGGGAGAGACCCTGACCATCAACGCCTTTCATCAGGATCAGGTCGTGACCGCCCCCCCGGAGGCCCGGCTGATTGCCCATTCAGACTTCTGCCCCCACGCCGGCTTTCTGTACGGCAATACCATCCTGACCCTGCAGGGCCATCCGGAATTCAACACCGGTTACGAACGCGAGCTTTTGAAACTGCGGGAGTCGGTCGTCGTCCCGGAGCCGGTCGCCCGGCACGCGCTGGCCAGCCTGGAGGTCGGGGATGCGGGAACCGACAATGCGACCGTGCACCGGTGGGTGGAAACCCTGATGAAAGGGGAAACCGGAGCCTGGAACCGGGCCTGACTGGTGCATCGACCGGGGCTGGGGTTACATAGCCTCTCTGCCCCTGAAAAGCCTTCCGGCCCCCTGGGGTTCCGGAAGGCTGCTGCCAGAGCGGCAGAACAGGCAGTACGGGGGATTACTGAACCACGCTCGCCTTGTCGATGGTGATCGGCGCCTCGGGCACATTCTGGTGCATGCCGTGGTTGCCGGTTTTCACCCCGACAATGGCATCCACCACATCCATACCCTCAACCACCTTGCCGAATACCGCGTAGCCCCAACCCTGCGGGGTCTCATTACGGAAATTCAGGAAGTCATTATCGGCCACATTGATGAAGAACTGGGAGCTGGCCGAATGTGGCGCATTGGTACGCGCCATGGCCACCGTCCCCCGGTTGTTCTTCAACCCGTTACCAGCCTCGTTCCTGATCGGTGCACGAGTGGTCTTGTCGCTCATATCGGTATTCATGCCGCCGCCCTGGACCATGAAGCCGGGAATCACGCGGTGAAAAATGGTGCCGTTGTAAAAGCCGTCCTGCACATAGCCCAGAAAATTCTGCACCGTATCGGGTGCTGCCTTGGTGTCCAGTTCCAGGGTGATATTACCTTTACTGGTTTCGAGCAGGACTTGCGGGTGATCAGACATGGTGGAATTACCTCCGGTTGTTGGTTGCGCCGACTCACTGGTCGTGGTCGCGGAACTGCCACAACCGGCCAGTGCCAGCACAAACAGGAAAAGAATAAAAAGCTTTCGTTTCATTTGCTTGCCCCCAAAGATTGGTGATTTTTTGTGATTCAACAGTCCGGCGCGCATCATAACGTATCTGACCGGGCTTGGCCATGCCCGGTACAGCCGGGAGCAAGCAAAGATACGTCCGGCACAAAGATTTCACGAAACTGTCATGCAAAGCGGGTTTAATGCCTGCCCATCACATCCGGCCCGTGCCATTGAATCCAAGGAGCAACAATGAAATACCCCGACCCTCACGATGACAGCAGCAACCTGCGGGCTGATCAGGACTCTGATTTCACCCGGCTGGTCGAGCACGCACTGAGTCGGCGCCGGTTCCTGTTCGGGGCTGGTGCCGCCGGTCTGGGTGCATTTTTCATGACCACGCCACGGGTGCGGGCCGTGCAGGCGGAAACCGGTACCGTGGCCACAGCCCCTGTCACCACGGCAGCACCTGCGAGTACCCTGCTGGGTTTCAAGGCCGTGCCCGCCAGTACGGCGGATACCGTGGTGGTACCGGAGGGCTACAGGGCCGAGGTGCTGATTTCCTGGGGCGACCCGATTTTTGCCGATGCGCCGGCCTTCGATCCGGCGGGTAAAACACCGGCTGCTGCGCAGGAGCGGCAGATGGGTGATAACAATGACGGCATGACCCTGTTCATGATTGACGCCACCCGTGGTGTGCTCGCGGTCAACAACGAATACATCAACCCGGAGCTGATGTTCGCCCATCAGGGCCGGGAAATGACGGCTGACGACGTGAGAACCGCTCAGGCAGCACACGGCGTGTCCATTTTCGAGATCGTCAGAACGGATCAGGGTTGGCAGGTGGACCAGACTGGTCGGGTGAACCGCCGCATCACCGCCAGCACACCGATGGACATCACCGGCCCGGCAGCCGGCCACGCCCTGCTGAAAACCGCCGCTGATGCCACCGGCACCCGCGTACTGGGTACGTTCAATAACTGCGCCAACGGCCATACGCCCTGGGGCACCTACCTGACCTGCGAAGAAAACTTCAACAATTACTTCGGCACCCGGGCTGCCGCCTTTGGGCCGACGCCGCTGATGGAGCGTTACGGCATCACGGCCAGGGACGAGCGTTACCAGTGGCACCGCTTTGACGAGCGCTTCGACATCGCCAGAAACCCGCAGGAAACCAACCGCCACGGCTGGGTGGTGGAGATCGACCCCTTCGACCCGCAGTCCACCCCGAAAAAGCGTACCGCACTGGGTCGCTTCAAGCATGAAAATGCCGAGTTGGTGGTGGCTGACAACGGCCAGGTGGTGGTGTATCTGGGTGATGACGAGCGGGGCGAGCACCTGTACCGGTTTGTTTCCCAAGGAAAGTACAGCGATAACAACAAGGAGGGCAATCGTGAGCTGCTGAGCGCAGGCACACTGTATGTGGCCCGCTTTGAGGCTGCTGCCGGCGAACTCAAGGGCAAGGGCGAGTGGCTGGCGCTGACGCACGGCAGGCATGGCCTCACCGCCGAAAACGGGTTTGCGGATCAGGGCGAGGTGCTGATCAAGACCCGTCTGGCCGCAACCCGTGTCGGTGCCACCACCATGGACCGCCCGGAATGGGTGGCCGCGCATCCGGACCGTCAGGCAGTGTACTGCTCCCTGACCAACAACAAGAACCGTGGCAAAAAGGAAAACCAGCCGGTCGGCGGCCCGAATCCACGCCCTGAAAATCCCTACGGCCAGATCGTGCGCTGGATGCCGACCGGCGGCGACCACACCAGCAACACCTTCGAATGGGACTTGTTCGTGCTGGCCGGCAATCCGGGCGTGCATCAGGGCGACCTGTACGCCGGCAGCGCCAATATCAACGCCGACAACATTTTCAACAGCCCGGATGGCCTTGGTTTCGACCGCGATGGCCGCCTGTGGATCGAAACCGATGGCAATTACTCCAACGAAAAGGACTTCGCCGGCATGGGCAACAACCAGATGCTGTGCGCTGACCCGCAAACCGGTGAAATCCGCCGCTTCCTGACCGGCCCGGTTGCCTGCGAGATCACCGGCCTCACCTTTACCCCGGACTACAAGACGTTGTTTGTTGGTGTGCAGCATCCGGGCGAAGACCTGGCACCCTCCCACTTCCCTGCCGGTGGTGACAGCAAGCCGCGCTCATCCATCCTGATGATCACCCGCACCGACGGCGGCGTGATCGGTGCCTGAACAGACTGACGGAATACCAACAATCATAACAGTGTAACGGTGCCGGACGGGTCATATCCATCCCGTAGTGCCAAAAACAAACGTGCTGACCCGTATCCGCGTGCCACCCTCCGGGGTGGCATTTTTTTGATACCATCCCGCCTTTGCCCCATCCCGGCCCTTCCCGTAAAATCAGCAGCACTGCACCTGTCCCGTGAGCCATCCGCATGCGCATACTGTTAGTCGAAGACACCCCGGACCTGGCCGAAGCCATCATGGAACGCCTGCGTACCGACGGACACGCCACCGACTGGCTGCAGGACGGTGAGCGGGCCGTGAGCGTACTGGGCTACCAGCCCTACAGTCTGGTGATTCTTGATCTGGGCCTGCCGCGCCTGGATGGCATGATGGTCCTGCAGCGGCTGCGGAGCGGCGGCAACCACACCCCGGTACTGGTGCTGACCGCCCGCTCGGGAATTGAAGACCGGGTGGAAGCACTCGACATCGGTGCCGACGACTATCTGGTCAAGCCGGTGGACCTGCGCGAACTGTCCGCCCGTTGCCGGGCCCTGATCCGGCGTACCAGCGGCGAGGCCAGCAGCGTGGTGCAGTACGGCAACCTGCGTTTCGACCGGGCCGCCGCACAGGTTCAGGTCAACGGGATCAGCATCGACCTGCCCCGGCGCGAATTCTGTGTGCTCGACCTGCTGCTGCGTCACCAGGGCAAAACCCTGAGCAAGGCCCGCATCATCGAACAGCTGTGCTCCTTCGACGGGGATGAGGCACCGAGCGACAATGCCATCGAGCTTTACATCGCCCGCCTGCGCAAAAAGCTCGGGCACAGCACCATCAGCATCCGCACCCTGCGCGGCATAGGCTACATCCTGCATGTCGATACCCGGACCTAGCGGCGGCTCCCTGCGGGTTCGGCTCAACCTGCTGTTCGCCCTCATCCTGCTGCTGGGGGGAGCCTTCATCCTGCTGATGGCGCACGATTTCGCGCACCGCTCTGCGGATGAAGCCTATGACCGCCTGCTGGCCAGTGCCGCCTTTACCGCCATGGAAAGCCTGAGCGTGATCGACAACGCCATCCACTTCGACCTGCCCTATGCTTCGCTGGATACCCTGTCCCAGTCGCGGGATGACCGCGTGCTGTACCGGCTCATGACCGATCACCGCGACGTGCTGACTGGCTATGCCACCCTGCCCGAACCCGATCCGAAAGCCATG
Source organism: Thiothrix sp. (assembly GCA_020442915.1). GTDB lineage: Bacteria > Pseudomonadota > Gammaproteobacteria > Thiotrichales > Thiotrichaceae > Thiolinea. The sequence goes on from JAGRJD010000024.1 coordinate 16,257, forward strand.
CGCAGCGCCCATGACCAAGGCAGACCGTATTTCTTCACCGCGCACCATCAGGGCGAGGATTTCCGCTTCGTGGTGCTGGAACGCCAGCTGCTGGAATCCGGCCTGCAGGGCCGGGTCTGGCTGCAGATGGGGCAAAGCCGTCTGGCGCGCCGGGCCCTGAGCCGTGACCTGACCCTGAAAGCGCTGCAGGGGGTCGTGCTGCTGATTCTGCCGATCTGGCTGTTTGTGTGGCTGGCCACCGGCTGGCTGCTGCGCCCGCTGCTGGTGGTGGAACAGGAACTGCGCCAGCGCCAGCCCGCCGACCTCAAGCCCCTGGTGCTGCAGGTCCCCCGTGAGGCCAGCCAGCTGGTGGAGGCCATCAACCATTTCATGGGCCGCCTGCAACGCAGTCAGGACCGCAACCATGCCTTTATTGCCGAAGCGGCCCACCAGCTGCGTACCCCGCTGGCCAGCCTGCAGGCCCAGGCGGAACTGGCCACTGAGGAGGAGGATACCGCCCTGCTGCGGGAGCGGGCCGGGCGCATTCGCCGCAATGCCCGCGAAACCAACAGCCGCATCAACCAGCTGCTGAGCTATGCCACCCTGGCTCACCGTGCGGATGTGCTGGAGCCGGTACGGCTGGCGCTGGAACCGCTGCTGGTGACCTGCCTGGGCGAGCTCGCGCCCCTGGCCCTGACCCGGCAGGTGGAACTGACCTTCGACAACCCGGTCGGGGCGGTGGACGTCATGGCCGATCCCGAAGCCCTGCACGAAGTCCTGCGCAACCTGATTGACAATGCACTCAAGCACGGTCAGCAATCCGCCCGGCGGGCCGAAGTCAATATCAGCCTGAAGGCGGCGGCAGAACCCGGCTGGGTGGTGCTGCAGGTGCGCGACTACGGACCCGGCATCCCCCCGGAGCGGCTGGATCAGGTGACCCAGCGCTTCGGAAGCGGCGAATCACGCCCGCTCGGCAGCAGCGGTCTGGGGCTGGCGATTGCAGCCCAGTTCATGCACGGACTGGGCGGGCGGCTGCGGCTTGAGAATGGCCGGCAGGGCGGGCTGAAAGTGCAGCTTTATTTACCGGAAGCAATACAGGACGTACTGACATGAACCAGCGCCAATGGCTGCCGACAGGCTACCTTTTTCTGCTGCTGGCAGGGTATCTGGCCCTGCTGCCACTTCAGGCCGGAGCCGTAACCCTGAAGGAAATGGCCGCAGGGCTGCAGCTGGACCCGGATCAGGTTTCGGTATCCGGGCTGTCTTCGGGCGCCTTCATGGCCAACCAGCTGCATGTGGCCCATTCATCCCGTATCATGGGTGCGGGCATCATGGCCGGTGGCCCCTACCGCTGTGCTGCCGGCCATTATCCGGGCAGCTGGCTGGGCCTGCCGGGCCTTTATACCGCCACGGTGGTCTGCAGCCGTACCGCCCCTGGTGCCAATCTGGTCCCGGCACCACTGCCGGATGTGGCATTTTCCGTGGACGAAACCCGCCGGCTGGCCGGAGAAGAACGTATTGACGACCCTGCCCACCTGGCCCGCAGCCGGGTCTGGCTGTTTTCCGGCACCAGAGACCAGACCGTGCCGGCTCCCATTGTCGATACCCTGGAGCAGTATTACCGCAGCTTTACAGCCCCCACCGCCATTGCGCGCCTCCGCGACCTGCCTGCCGGGCATGCCATGATCACCACGGATTATGGCAGTGCCTGTGCCGTCTCGGCTCCGCCCTATGTCAATGACTGTGACTTTGATGCCGCCGGCAGCCTGCTGGGCCACCTCTACGGCCCGTTGCAGCCCAAAGGCGAAACCGATGCCGCTGCCCTGTTCACCTTCCGGCAGGATGATTTCTTTTCCGCCCGTGACAATCGGGTCAGCATGCACCGTCATGCCCATGCCTATCTGCCGGCGGCCTGCCGCCGGGGTGAAACCTGCGGGCTGCACATTGCCCTGCACGGCTGCAGCCAGTCGGAGGACTTTATCGGTGATGCCTTTTATGCCCATGCCGGTTACAACGCATGGGCGGAAACCAATCATCTGGTGATCCTGTATCCACAGGCCAAAGCCTCCGGCTGGTGGAGCAATCCGCAGGGCTGCTGGGACTGGTGGGGGTACAGTGGTGAGGACTATGCCACCCGCGATGGCCGCCAGATCAAGGCCGTCATGCGCATGGTGGATGTACTGCTGGGGCGGGATGCAGGCGCTGAATGAAGCCCTGTGAGTGAAGCGCGAATACCCGTTTGATCCGGCGTCAGGCCATCACGCCACCGCTTGCATCGGGTGCGCCACTTGCTACACTCGAACGACTGCCGCAAGGAACCGACGGAATCAACACCATGAACGCATTACCCAAATCAACTTATGTCTCTCCAGAAGAATACCTGCTTTACGAAAACGACCGCGATGACAATGGTGAGAAATGCGAATACCTGAACGGGCAGGTCTACATGATGGCCGGGGCCAGCCGCAACCATAACCGGGTATCCATGAACTTTGCAGCCCTGTTGTTCAATCACCTGAAAGGCAATCCCTGCCAAGTGTTTCAATCCGACATGAAAGTGGCCATTCAGACCCCGAATGACACCCGCTTTTATTACCCGGATGTGCAGGTCACTTGTGAGCCGGAAAGCAACAGTCATTACAACACCGCCCCCTGCCTGATTGTGGAGGTGCTATCCAACAGCACGGCCCGCACCGACCGCAACGAGAAACTCAGTGGTTATCGCCTGCTGCCGAGTGTGCAGGAATATGTGCTGTGCCTGCAGGATGCCACGCTGGTGGAAATCTACCGCCGCCGCACCGACTGGGTTCCGGAATATTTCACCGCCGGACAGACCGTCCGGCTGGAATCCATCGGGCTGGATGTGGTTGTGGATGATCTGTATGATTTTTTGCGGTAAGTATTTCGGAGAAAGTTTGACGGCATTTGCGCTGAATCCAGCGTCGGGGTGTGGCGCTGGCGTATACAAAGATGCATTCACGGCGCCCCCGTCTCTTTACAACAGCGCCAGCATGCTCTCCGCCTTGTGACCTCAAACTGCTTCGGCTGCTCCACCTGCAGCGCTGTTACCACCCCATCCTCGATCAGCATGGCATAGTGCTGCGAACGCAGGCCGCCAAAATTCCCGTTATCCATGGAAAGGCCCAGCGCTTCGGTCAGAGCCGCGCCGCCATCAGCCAGCATCGTAATGGTTTCAGCATTCTGCGCCAGCCCCCAGGCTTCCATGACAAAGGCATCATTCACGGATACCGGGCCACTGCAGTTGTCAGCAGCAATGTAAAACTGCCCCACTAATGACCATTCAAAACTGACCCACCTGAGCAACAAAATGCCGTTTTCAGCAGAAGCCGAAGGCGGAATCCACCCATGTTGAGTCAGGAGTCAGTTGTGGACATCCATGTATGACACCGCCAGGGCATGAGCATCCGG
>JAGRJD010000122.1 GCA_020442915.1 Thiothrix sp.
GACTGACTTGTGTATAAGGAGATGCCCTGAAAGGTGCATCGGTCCAGTCCGTACCCCTCCAACTTTTTACTGATAGATGGATCAATGCCCTTTTTGAATTGTTCATAGGCATCACTGCAGATTTCACGCGCCCGCTTCAGGGAAATCTGCCCCTCGTCATCCTTGCCATAGGCACCAATGGAAAGCAGTTTTTCCCGGCCCATGATGCGGTACTTCCAGCGCCAAAGCTTGGCACCCTTGGGAGTCACCAGCAGATAAAGGCTATGGCCATCAGATTTCTTGTAAGGCTTGTCTTTTGGTTTCAGCTTGTCGATTTCAAGCACTGCCAGCGGCATTTGGGGGTATCACCTCATGTCAGGGTCTGAACTACCCCCAAGAATCCCCCGGCTTTAACCGTTTCTTACCGGACACTAACGAACCACCCGAACACGAAAAAGCCCGCATTCTGGCGGGCTTCTCGAACGTTTCAGAACTTCCTGAAACTATGTAATGGCGGAGAGCGAGGGATTCGAACCCCCGGAGGTGTAACCCTCAACGGTTTTCAAGACCGCCGCTTTCGACCGCTCAGCCAGCTCTCCGAAGGGGGAGAAGCTTAATCAAAAGCCGGGATAATTTCCAGTGTTTTTTCATTCATCCAGCCCCACAAAGTACAGTTTAATCCCGAGAAAGTTCACTTCCGCTGCCGGACGCTTTCCTTATACTGTCATGCATCAGGAGGCACTTTGCTCTTTATTCATACCGCCAGGAACAGGATACCACCACCATGCTTTACTCCATCGCCACCGTGTGCCTGTCCGGCACCCTGCGTGAAAAAATCAACGCCATCGCAGCCGCCGGCTTTCGCGGCATCGAGATATTCGAAAATGACCTCATCACCCATGACGGGCCGGTTAGTGAAATCCGGCGCATGGTGGAGGATCACGGGCTTGAAATCGTCACCTATCAGCCGTTCCGGGATTTTGAGGGCATGCCCGAACCCCTGCGTCAAAAGGCCTTTGCCCGTGCCGAACGCAAGTTTGACCTGATGGCACAGCTGGGTACCGACCTGCTGATGGTCTGCAGCAATGTCAACCCGCAGGCCCTGGGCGGTATCCAGCGCGCAACGGATGACCTGCATGAGCTGGGTGAGCGGGCGCAGGCACGAGGCCTGCGGATTGCTTATGAGGCCCTGGCCTGGGCACGTCATGTCCATGATTACCGCGATGCCTGGGAAATTGTGCGCCGGACCGACCACCCCCATGTGGGCCTGTGCCTGGATACCTTTCATACCTATTCACGGGGAACCGAGCTTGATACCCTGCTCAATATTCCGGGGGACCGCATTTTTCTGGTGCAGATGGCGGATGCGCCGCGCCTGTCCATGGACCACCTGAGCTGGAGCCGTCATTACCGCTGTTTTCCAGGACAGGGCGAGCTGGACCTGGGGCGCTTTATGACCCACCTGCAGGCCACCGGTTATGGCGGACCACTGTCACTGGAAATATTCAATGACCAGTTCCGGGCCGGGTCCGCACACAAAACAGCAGCTGACGGCTACCGTTCACTGGTATACATCAATCGCACCGCCGAAGCCCGTCAGGCACAGGCCGCCCGCCCACTGCCCGACGTGACGCCCCCGGCAGAAATACAGTTTATCGAATTCGCCATCAATGATACCGAGAAACAGGCCCTGACCACTTTGCTGCAGCAGCTTGGCTTCCATCACGCCGGAACCCACCACAAAAAAGCGGTCGAACTGTGGCGTCAGGGGCAGGTGAATCTGGTCATGAACCTGGAACCGGACAGTTTCGCCCAGCGCTATCACCAGCAGCGCGGGGTTTCCGTCTGTGCCTTCGGTCTGGGTTGCCAAGGTGTGGAGGCGCTGGTCGAACGGGCTGCCCTGCTCGGTTATCCTCCGCTCCATGGCAACCCGGAAACCGACACCCATGGCATTCCGGCCATCAGCGGCCCGGGTGATGCGCTGCTGTATCTGGTGGATGAGGCTATTGAACCGGCCCACTGGGAGCGTGAATTTGTCTGGCATGAAACCGCTGAACCCCTGGCCTATTTGAGCCGGGTCGACCACATTGCCACCAGTATGAGCCATGAGGAAATGCTGCACTCGGTGCTGCTGTACCGTGCGCTGTTCAATATGCAGGGTACCCCGAGTGTCGATGTGTCCGATCCCGGCGGGCTGGTGAAAAGCCAGGTGATGCAGACCCCGGATCATGCGGTCTGTTTCACCCTTAACAGCTCCCAGGCCCGCAATACGGTGTCCGGCCATATTCTGGACCGTTATGCCGGTACCGGGGTGAACCACATCGCCCTGCAGACCAGCGATATTTTCGCCATGGCAGAACGCCTGCGCCGTCAGGGCACGCCGACCATGCAGGTGACGGAAAATTACTATGATGATCTGGGCGCACGCTTCAGCCATCTGCCGGATGAGCTGCTGGCACGGTTACGGAAATATGGCATCCTGTACGATGAGGATGGCAACGGGGTGTTTTTTCAGCTGTTCACCCGCATGTTTGCCGGGCGTTTCTGCGTTGAGATTGTACAGCGTCAGGGCTATCAGGGTTTCGGAGTTCCCAATGCCCAGGTGCGCATGACCATGCAGGCCCGGGAGCTGGTGCAGTAATAGGCAGGTCGGGCGGGACGGGGATTTTCACCCGTACCCGCCGTGCCTTGAACAAAGCCGGGTTGAGCCGGTCCACCACCCATGCACTCAGAATGCCTTGAAGGTCAGTGTGGTCAGCGAGCGTTTGATATGCGGAATATCAAGAATCCGCTCACTCAGGAACTTGCCGATGTCTTCATCATGTGGAATGTAGATTTTCAGCAGCAGGTCGAATTCACCACTGGTGGAATACAGCTCGGAGACAAGGTCCCGTTCATAGATTTCATCAGCCACTTCATAAGTGGTGCCGGGTTTACAGCGCAACTGGACGAAAACACAGTTCATGGTTTGCATGGGTTTTAATTTCCTGCCATTTTGAATACGGCTCCCAGTTTAGGTCTTTTTCTCTGCAGCGCAAAGAAGCAGGGGCTGCCCTGAAGCAGCCCCTATCCTGACGTTCACAGGATGCACACGGGCCATGGGCAATTAGCCGCCCTTGTTCTCCAGTACCAGATGGCCCACTGCCGTATTCGAGGCCGGGACATGGTAAAAGCGTTTTTTGACCGCCACCTTGTCATCCAGTGCCCCGCGCATGATCAACCACATCACCAGCTCCACGCCCTCTGATCCGGCCTCACGCACGTAACGGATATGCGGCTCTCTGGCCAGTGCCGGTGCATCATCCACCAGCCGGTCCAGAAATTCATTGTCAAATTCCTTGTTGATCAGGCCGGCACGCGGTCCCTGCAGCTGGTGGCTCATGCCACCGGTACCCCAGACCTGCACATTCAGGTCTGCCGGGAAACTTTCCACCGCCTTGCGCAACGCCTTGCCCAGATCGTAGCAGCGCTGGCCTGAGGGTGGCGGATACAGCACCACATTGACCGCGAACGGGATAACCAGACAGGGCCACTCCTCGGGCTGACCGAAAACCAGTGACAGGGGCACGGTCAGGCCATGATCCACATCCATTTCGTTGATGATGGTCAGGTCGAAATCATCCTGAATCAACGACTGGGCAATGTGCGCCGCCAGTTCCGGATGCCCCTTGACCGTCGGTACCGGGCGTGGCCCCCAGCCTTCATCAGCAGGCTTGAATGCCTCCGCACAGCCCAGCGCGAAGGTGGGAATGAAGTTCATGTCAAAGGCCGTGGCATGGTCGTTATAGACCAGAAAGATCACATCCGGCCTGGTTTCCCTGATCCATTCCTTGACGTATTCATAACCTTCAAACAGGGGCTTCCAGTAGGCCTCTTCCGTTTTTCCCAGATCAATCGCCGCCCCGATGGCCGGGACATGGGAGGTTGCGACACCCGCCGTGATACGCGCCATTATTCACCCTCCTTTTTATACAGATTGCCCTCGGGAGAGCGTCCGCCATTCAGCATCATGTCACGGTATTCCTCCTGGGTCATGCCGGTCATGGTCGCTGCGGCATGCTGAAAACTCAGGCCATCGGTGGAAAAAATCTTGGCCAGAAAGTAAACGTTCCCCCCCAGCGCCATCATGCGGTTGTAATCACGCGCCAGCACGGCCTGCTTCTGGTCCTCGCTCATGGGCCAGGTATCCAGATAGGTACGTTCATCGGCCCGGAAGCGCTCACGGTTGGGTGCCTTCATCAGCGACATGGCAAACTGGTTCAGGTGATAGCCCTCGCGCGCCATGTGGGCATCAAAAATGGTGGTACCGGGAATGTCGTCATACGGTTGTGGCAAGCGGTTACTCATAACAGCCCCACCTCCCTGAGGCGTGCATCCAGACGCGGGAACACATGGCGGGTATTGCTCTCGAAGACTTTGTGCTTGTCGGCATCGCTCAGCTGGCTGCCATCGATATAGCGTTTGGTATCGTCGAAATAATGCCCGGTCTGCGGATCAATGCCACGCACCGCGCCGATCATCTCCGAGGCAAACAGGATATTGTCCACCGGCACCACCTCAAACAGCAGATCAATACCCTCCTGATGGTAAACACAGGTGTCAAAGTAGATGTGCTCATGGATGATCTCATCCAGTTTCGGCAGTTTCATCATGTCGGCCAGTCCCCGGAACCGCCCCCAATGATAAGGCACTGCCCCACCCCCATGCGGAATGATGAATTTCAGGTCCGGGAAATCCTTGAACAGGGTCTTGGCCATCATCAGGTGCTGAAAGGCAGCCGTATCGGCGCTCAGATAGTGTGAGCCGGTGGTATCAAAGGCATGATTGCAGGAGGCGCTGACATGAATCATGGCCGGCACCTTGAGCTCGCTCATTTTCTCGTAAATCGGATACCAGTAGCGGTCATCCAGCCGGGGGGCACTCCAGTGGCCGCCGGACGGGTCCGGGCTCAGGTTGCAACCGACAAAACCCAGCTCGGTGACACAGCGCTCCAGCTCCGCCGCACTGGCTTTCATGTCTGCTCCCGGTGACTGCGGCAGCTGGGCCGCACCGATGAAGTTCTGTGGATACAGTCGGGTAATGCGGTAAATAAGGTCGTTGCAGTGCTCAGTCCAGTACTGGCTGGTGGACTGGTTGCCGATGTGGTGCCCCATCCAGCTGGCACGCGGTGAAAACACGGCAACATCCGTACCGCGCTCGCGCTGCAGTTTCAGCTGGGCTCCTTCCAGACTCTCACGGATCTGGTCATCGGTAATCTTGATGATGCCTTTGACATGCTGGAACAGCGGATCGGCTTTCAGCTCGCTCTTCTGCTGTTCGCGGTACTCGCCCAGCTCGTCGGGTGCAGTGGTATAGTGCCCGTGGCAATCGATAATCAGGTTTCGTGTCATTGTGTTACTTTCCTCCAGAAGTTCAAGGCAGCCGGTCGGCCTTGATTACACCAGCCTCCCGACAGTCTAACAGACTAACGGCAGACCGGCAGGCAAATGAATAGCTTTTTCCGGTTTAGCCTTGTACTTTTCAGGAACGCTTCAGGTACATTCACCACACCAGGGCTGCGGCAGCTGCTCCCGGACCTGTACCGGCCCGAAGCCCGCGCCCAGCAGGCAGTGCAGCTTGGCAAAAGCCGCCTCGCGGGTCAGGTCGGCCCCCGGTACCACGCCGATCCGGTTCAGGGCTGCTCCGGTCGCATAAGCGCCCTGCTGCACCCGGCCCTGCAGACACTGGGTCAGGTTCACCACCACAATGCCATCGGCACTGGCCCGCTCCAGGCGCTGCATCAGGGCCTGATGACCCGCCGGCGGATTGCCGGCCCCGTAGCTCAGCAGCAGCAATGCCCGCACCGCGTCACTGTCCAGCAGCGCCTCCAGCACCCGCACCGACAGCCCCGGATAAACCGGCAGCAGGGTTACGGCTTCCGGATCAAAGGTGGGGAGCTGGAAATCCGGGGTACCGGGGGCCAGCAGCAGCGCCTCACGCAGCCGGACCTGAATCCCGATCTCACCCAGCGGCGGGAAGTTCGGGGAGGCAAAGGCCGCCAGCGCCATGCTGTCCCGCTTGACAGTGCGGTTGCCGCGCAGCAGCTGGCCATGGAAACAGACACACACTTCCGGTACCGGGTAATGCCCGGCAATCATCAGGCTGGTGAGCAGGTTGTCCAAGGCATCATTGCGCAACTCACACAAGGGAATCTGCGCCCCGGTCAGGATCACCGGCTTGTCAAGCCCCCGCAGCATGAAAGACAGGGCGGAAGCCGTATACGCCAGGGTATCCGTGCCATGCAGCACCACAAAGCCATCATACGCCTCCCAGTGCCGGACCAGTTCCTGCGCAATGCCCAGCCAGTCCGCCGGTTGCAGGTCGGCACTGTCGATCAGGCGCTCCCGCTCGATCAGATCCCAGGTCGGCAGGTCTGACGCTGCCTGATGGCCCAGACGCTCGGCCAGCCGCTGTGCAAAACCGGCAGCCGGGACATAGCCCTGTGCCGATGGCAGCATGCCGATGGTGCCGCCGGTGTAGAGAATCAGGATTTTGGGCATAACGCTTGTCTCGTGGTTAATACGCTTGCTGGCAGGCCGCATCCAGCAGCTCGATCCAGTGCATGACCGGCACTTCGGCTGCGCTGTCCAGATGCAGCTGGCAACCGATATTGGCGGTGACAATGCGTGCCGGGGCATCCACACTCAGTGCCTGCAGCTTGCGCGCCTGCAAGGTCTGGCTCAGGGCCGGCTGCAGCAGGGAGTAGGTGCCTGCCGAACCGCAGCACAGGTGCTTTTCCGTGGTACGGGCCAGTTCAATACCCGCCCGCTCCAGTACCTGCTCCACCACTCCCCCCAGCTTCAGCGCGTGCTGCAGGGTACAGGGGCAATGCACGGCGGTTCTGCCAGCCGGCCGCTGCAGGGAAAGGCGGCCCACATCTTCCGCCAGCAGCACTTCACCAAGGTCTTTGCAAACCGCACTCACCCGCTGGGCCTTGTCGGCATATACCGGATCATCACGCAACAACTGCCCGTAGTCTTTCACCATGGCCCCGCAGCCGGAAGCGGTCATCACCAGCGCCTCGGCCCCGGCCTCCAGAAACGGCCACCAAGCATCGATATTGCGGCGCATGAAATCCAGCCCGTCCGCATGGGCACCCAGATGGTAACTCACCGCCCCGCAGCAACCGGCTGCCGGTGCTTCCAGCAGCGTGATGCCGAGCCGGTCCAGTACCCGGGCTGCCGCTGCGTTGGTATTCGGAGCCGCTCCCGGCTGCACACACCCGGCCAGCACCAGCATCACCCGTGTATGGCGTTGCTGTGGCCAGGGTGAAACCGGCTGCCGGAGCGGCACTTTCCGGCGCAGTGCCTGCGGTAACAAAGGCCGCAGGGCCTGCCCCAGCCGCAGCAGTGACGTGAAACGCCGCCGCCGGGGCAACACCTGCCGCAAGCCCCAGCGCAGCAGCCGAGCCTGCGGCGGACGCGGCAGTACCTCATCCAGCAGCCCCTGCCCCAGGTCCAGCAGCCGGGCGTACTGCACCCCTGAAGGACAGGTGGTTTCACAGCTGCGACAGGTCAGGCAGCGATCCAGGTGGGTACGGGTCCGTTCCGTGACCTCCCCCCCTTCCAGCAGCTGCCTGATCAGGTAGATGCGCCCGCGCGGCCCGTCACGTTCATCATGCAGGGTCTGGTAGGTCGGGCAGGTGGCGGTACAGAAACCGCAGTGCACACAGGTGCGCAGAATGCTTTCCGCCTCACGCCCTTCCGGGCGGGTCTGGTACTTTTCAATCAGTCGCGTCTGCATACCCGTTCCTCAAAGCCAACCGTAAACACGGCCCGGATTGAATATCCCGGCAGGGTCAAACTGCCGTTTCAGGCGTTGCTGCACGGTCTGCAGCGCGCCTGGCAGGGTGTGAAACACTTCCGCACGGCGCTCCCCGTTCCGGAACAGCGTCACCTGCCCCCCCATGGCTGCCGCCAGTGTTTCCATCCGGGCCGGCTCACCCGTACCGCGATACCAGCGCTGCGCCCCGGCCCAATCCAGCACCCACGCGCCCGGCAGCTCCGGCAGGGTGGCATTCGGGCGTACCGAAAAGCGCCACAACGGCGTTTCTCCGCGCAGGGCTGGTTGAAAAAATGCCTGTTGCTGCTCGCGCAGGGCCGACCAGAAAGCCGTCGCCTCCGCCGCAGCCAGCCTGTCCCCACCCCACTGCCCGGCAGCGGCCTGTACGGCTGATGCCGCACCGGACAGGCGCAGGTACAGGCGTCCGTCCAGCCAGCAGGCAGCACTCAGGGGCCTGGGTTCCCCGGCGTACTGATTCATCCGGGTGATGGCGGTCGCTGGCGGATGTGCCTGCACCAGGGTAAGGGTCAGGGCCGGCTGTGGCAGTACCTTGAGGCTGATTTCCGTGATCACACCCAGGGTTCCCATGGCCCCGGCCTGCAGGCGTGAAATATCATAACCAGCCACATTTTTCATCACCTGGCCGCCAAAGCGCAGGTGTTCCCCACGACCATTGAGCAGGCGGATGCCCAGCACCTGATCCCGCACCGAGCCCCACCAGGGCCGCCCCGGTCCGGACAGGTTGCAGGCCAGTGTGCCTCCCAGCGTGGCACCGGGGCCGAAATGCGGTGGCTCAAAAGCCAGCATCTGGCCGTGCTCCTGCAAAGCCGCTTCAAGCACGTCCAGCGAGGTGCCGGCCCGTGCGGTCAGCACCAGCTCCACCGGCTGGTAACTGACAATGCCACGATGGGCACTGACATCCAGCACCTCTCCGACCGGCCTGCGGCCCAGAAACACCTTGGTACCGCCGCCGGTGATGGCCAGTGCCCGCCGCTCGGCGCTGGCAGTGCGCACCTGCTCCTGCAGTTGCCGGCTGCAATCAGCCATGTGCATGGCCCTCCAGCGTACGGTATTCCTGACAGCGTTTCAGCAGCGGTATCCCCTTGCCGGGGTTCAGGGTGGCCTGAGGGTCAAAGGCCTGCTTGACGGCTTCCAGCTGCGCCAGCTCCTCCGGGCTGAACTGCACCGGCATCTGGCGGATTTTCTCGATCCCGACCCCGTGCTCACCGGTAATGCAGCCACCCACCGCCACGCACAGCTCCAGTATCCGGCCACCAAAGGCTTCGGCACGTTCAAACTCACCCGCGACATTGGCATCAAACAGGATCAGGGGATGCAGGTTGCCATCGCCGGCATGAAACACATTCACCACCCGCAGCCCGTATTCGGTTGCCATGCGGTCGATTTCGGTCAGGACACGGGCCAGCTGGCTGCGCGGAATGGTGCCATCCATGCAGTAATAATCCGGCGAAATGCGCCCCACCGCCGGAAAGGCGGACTTGCGTCCCTTCCACAGCAGCGCCCGCTCGGCTTCATTGCGGGAAGTGCGGATGCTGGTGGCGCCGAACTGGCGAAACAGGGTTTCAATCCGGGTGCTGTGTTCCTGCACTTCGGCATCAGTACCATCCACCTCACATAGCAGCAGTGCTTTGGCAGCCACCGGATAACCCGCTTGGGCAAAGGCTTCCGCCGCCACGATGGCGTGGCTGTCCATCATTTCCAGCCCGGCGGGAATGATGCCCTGGGCGATGATGCCACCGACAGCATCCCCGGCGGCCTGGATGGTGTCAAAACCGGCCATGACCACCCGCGCCCGCTCCGGAACCGGCAGCAGCCGGACCGTGATTTCGGTGATCACCCCGAGCAGTCCCTCTGAGCCGGTGAACAGGGCCAGCAGATCCATGCCGCCACTGTCCAGTCCCTCACTGCCAATGTCGAGTTTCTCCCCTTCGACGCTGATCACTTCCAGCTTGAGAATATTGTGCACCGTCAGGCCGTATTTCAGGCAATGCACCCCACCCGAGTTTTCGGCCACATTGCCACCGATGGAGCAGGCAATCTGTGAGGACGGGTCCGGGCCGTAATACAGGCCGTATTCCGCAACCGCCTCACTGATGGCCAGATTGCGCACCCCCGGCTGCACCCGTGCCGTCCGGGCCTCCGGGTCAATGGCCAGAATCGCGCTCAGGCGTGCCAGTGACAGCACAATCCCTTCCGGATGCGGCATGGCCCCGGCACACAGGCCGGTACCGTGTCCACGTGCCACCACCGGTACGCCGCACGCATGGCAGATGCGCATCACGGCCTGTACCTGTGCGACATCACCCGGCAGCACCACCAGCTGCGGCAGTTCGCAGTACATGGCCAGACCGTCACATTCATAGGGACGCCGGGTCTCGGCATCCTCAATCACGTACTGCGACCCGACACAGGCCCGCAAACGGGCTGCCAGTGCCTCACGCGCCGGAGGGGACTTTGACATGGACGGGCTCTCCTGTATTGCTCCGAACCGGCCCGAAGCCGGCAAGAGTCGCAACGATAACCCCAAGTGTCACCGGGTTTCAATCATCACCGGCTTATTCCAGCAGTTCAGGTCCGGCTTGCACTGTACTGCAAAAAACCGTTCAATAACCTCACTACCAGCCGCACAAGCGAGCCGCCCCGTCCATCATGTCCGAGTTCAGCCTCATCAAGACCTATTTTGACTGGCCCGATCCCCCCGATTCCGTCGCTCTCGGGGTGGGCGATGATGCCGCCCTGCTGATACCGGCTGCGCATGAGCAACTGGTCGTGACGGTGGATACCCTGGTCAGCGGGGTGCATTTTCCGGAACAGACTCCCGCCCATGCCATCGGACACAAGGCGCTGGCGGTCAACCTCAGCGACCTGGCGGCCATGGGCGCGACACCGTGCTGGTTCACGCTGGCCCTGACCCTGCCACAGGCGGATGACACCTGGCTGCGGGACTTCAGTACCGGCCTGTCCAGCCTGGCCCGGCAGCACGGCATTTATCTGGTGGGGGGCGATACCACCCGCGGCCCTTTGAGCATCACCATTCAGGTCATGGGTACATTGCCTGCGGGTGAAGCCCTGCTGCGCAGCGGCGCACGACCCGGCGACCTGATTTTTGTCACCGGCACGCTCGGGGGAGCCGCTGCCGGGCTTGCGGTTATCCGGCAGCAGCTGAAGCTGCCGGATTCTGCGCAGCAGGCCTGTATTCAGGCCCTCAATTACCCGATCCCGCGCCTGGCAGCCGGGCAACACCTGCGCAGACTGGCCAGCAGCTGCCTGGATCTGTCGGATGGCCTGCTGGGCGACATCCGCCACCTTCTGGCATGCTCCGGAACCGGCGCCCGGCTGCAGCAGCAGGCCCTGCCGGTCCACCCGGCCCTGATGCACTTGCCACGGGCAGAAATCCTGCGTCTGGCCCTCACCGGCGGGGATGACTACGAACTGCTGTTTACCCTGCCACCGGAGCAACGGCCACAGCTGCAGAAACTTCAGACACAGGTTGAACTGCCACTGCTAAGCCATATTGGTACAATGACGGCTGACACTGGACAGCTGGCACTGGATTTTCCCCTACCCTTGTCGGGTCAGGCCTGGGAGCACTTTCGGAATGATTAATTTTTACATCATGCAGATTATCTGCACGCACTTTGCAGGTCCTGGTTTTTGCCGCTACTATGACGGCATGACGAGGACTATTTCAAACAAAGAAGAATAACAATGCTGAGACAGGGACTTGATATCCGCATCGGACAGACGCTGTCCATGACCCCGCAGCTGCAGCAGGCCATCCGGCTGCTGCAGCTGTCCGCCATTGAGCTGCAGGAGGAAATCCAGCAGGCACTGGAAGAAAACCCCCTGCTGGAGCTGCAGGAAAACAGTGATGAGTCCGGACCGGAGGACAGTGCCGGCCCTGCGGCTGCAGACCGGGAGCTGGATGCGGATCCGGTGGCAGACCTGAATGCGGATGCCGATTACCCGGAGCCGGATACTGCCCTGAGCAGTGACATCCCGGACGACCTCAACCTGGATGCGGACTGGGGTGAGGTCTATGACCTGCGCACGGCGGGTGCTTCTGATGGTGATGCCGACAACCAGGGCTTTCTGGAAAACCAGGGTGAAGGCGAGGAGGACCTGCAGGCACACCTGCTGTGGCAGGTCCGGATGAGCAATCTGGGTGACACCGACCGCCAGGTGGCGGAAGCCATTGTCCTGTCGCTGGACAATGCCGGCTATCTGGTCGATTCGCTTACGGATATCCGGGCCGGCCTGCCGCCGGAATACGAGCTTGAACCGGAAGCGATCACAGCGGTGCTAAAGTATATACAGTCACTGGACCCTGCTGGTGTAGGTGCACGTGACCTGCGCGAATGCCTGTTGCTGCAGCTGCGCCGCCTGCCGGAAAGCGTGCTGCAGCTGAAAACCCTGCGGCTGGTGGATCAGCATCTGGACCTGCTGGAAAAACGCGACTACAAGGAACTCAAGAAACGCCTGAAAATGGATCAGGACACACTGGAGGCCGCCATCACCCTGCTTCGGACCCTGGACCCCAAACCCGGCTCCCGGTACTCCGGAGCCCGGACCGATTACATCACCCCGGATGTCTATGTACGGAAATTCCGGGGTGAATGGGTGGTTTCCCTCAATCAGCAGCTATCCCCGCAGCTGCTGGTCAACCAGCACTATGCCGACCTGATCGGCAAGGTCAGGGGCAGCGCCGACAACCAGTACCTGAAAAACAACCTGCAGCAGGCCCGCTGGCTGATCCGCAGCCTGGAAAGCCGCAACAGCACCATTCTGAGCGTGGCAAAAACCATAGTTGATCGTCAAAGGGCTTTCATGCAATATGGAGAACAGGCCATGAAGCCACTGATCCTGAGGGACATTGCGGAGGAACTGGACATGCACGAATCAACCATCTCCAGAGTCACAACCAACAAGTACATGCTGACTCCGCGTGGCATTTTCGAGTTCAAGTATTTCTTCTCCAGCCAGCTGGAAACCGATACCGGTTCAGGCTGCTCCTCCACCGCCATTCGTGCCATGATCCGGCAGCTGATCACCGCTGAAAACAGCCGCTCACCGCTGAGTGACAGCCAGCTGACCCGGCTGCTGAAAGCCGAAGGCATCAATGTTGCACGACGTACCGTCGCAAAGTATCGAGAATCCATGGATATTCCTGCCTCCCATGACAGGAAGAGCCTGGTGACGAGCTGAGGCTGGCAGGCCCTGCCGGTCATTTTAACGACCCTGAAAAGGAGTTTGCGTATGCAATTAGAAATCACTGGTCATCACATTGAGGTCACTCCTGCCCTTGACAACTACATACACAGCAAATTCGAACGGATTGTTCGACATTTCGATCAGGTTCTCAACATTCACGTCATCCTTGAAGTCATCAACAAAACCCATCATAGTGCCGAAGCTTCCATGCACGTGAGTGGCAACCACATTTTTGCCAATGCCAAGGAAGAGAACATGTATGCCTCGATTGATGCCCTGGCCGACAAACTGGACCGACAGATCCTGAAACACAAGGCCAAGCTGAAGGACCACCACCGCGACGAAGGGGGTCGACGCAATCTCAATATGGCGGAAGAAACCACCGAGACCGAGTAAGACAAGAGTAGTGAATCATGGATATTGTTACCCTGTTATCTACGGACAGAATCGCACTGGAGCCCGAGGTTTCAAGCAAAAAACGTGCTTTTGAGACCCTTGCGGCCCTGCTTGCCAGGGGAGAGAGCGAACGTGTCTTCAATAACGAAGGCATTTTCGACTCCCTGTTTTCCCGGGAAAAACTGGGTAGCACTGCGCTGGGGAATGGCATTGCCATTCCTCATGCCTGCATGGACATCCCCTACCCCAAGGCAGCCCTGCTGGTGCTGGACGAAGGCATCAAGATGGATGCACCGGACAAGAAGCCGGTACAGGTGCTGCTGGGCCTGCTGGTCCCTTCCAGCGCCCCCGAAACGCATCATGCCATGCTCAGTGAACTGGCCCTGACCATCAACCGGCGCGATACCGCCAGCCATATCCGGCAGCTGGGTGAGCCGGCACTGATCCTGGATTTTCTGGCCGCCCTGTTTGTCAGGGACATCGCGGCCTGAGCCGTCTCAAGGGGACGCCCGCGGCAACATGCAGATCATCATCATCACGGGCATGTCCGGAGCCGGCAAGAGCTATGCGCTCCAGACCCTGGAAGACAATGGCTATTACTGCATTGACAACCTGCCCTCCCAGCTGATTGAGGAGCTGCTGCAAACCCCGCAGATCGCCAGACAGAGCCAGCTGGCGATCGGCATCGATATCCGGGGCGGACGCGAAAGCCTGCAGGAAATCCCCCGCACCATTGAGCGTATCCGCCTGACCCATCCGGATACCCGGCTGGTGTACCTGTATGCCCAGCAGGACACGCTCAAGAAACGCTATAACGAGTCCCGTCGCCGTCACCCGCTGGCGGATGAGGAGGTGGAGCTGGAACGGGCCATCCAGCTTGAGGAAACGCTGCTGTTTGAACTCGCGGAAGCTGCCGACTGGCGCATTGACACCACCCAGACCAATGTCTACGAACTCGGACGCCTGCTGAAAGAACGGCTGGCCCAGCCCATGGTCAGGGAATGCTCCATCCTGATCCAGTCCTTCGGTTTCAAGCACGAGGCCCCCAGTGACTCCGACATGCTGTTCGATGTACGCTGCCTGCCCAATCCTTACTGGATCCCGGAACTGCGCAGCCTGAGCGGTCAGGATGCAGCCATCATCACCTGGCTGGAAAGCCACCCCAGGGTACATGAACTCACTCAGGGCATGATCCACTTCCTGGAGCTGTGGATGCAGGACATGGAACTCTGCCAGCGTGCCTACCTCAATATCGCTATCGGCTGTACCGGTGGCAGGCACCGTTCGGTCTATGTAGCCGAATACCTGTACCGCCATTTTCGGGACCGGCGCTCCAATCCCATCCTGCTGCGCCACCGTGAGCTCAACTACCTGATCTGACCCTCCCCACTCCCTGTCCCTGCCTGCTCCGGTCCTGCCGTGAATGCCACCCACCCGTTATTTCCCTGCTTTCACCATGGAATCTGCACTTTTTCTGCCCACACGGCATTCAGCCTTTCGGGCTGCAGACCGATGCAAGGCTTCTCGCCACCCTATTGACATGCCAAGCCTGCAGCCCTGCCCTGCCGGGGCTGTGGCGACTGCCACCGCCAAAAAACGTTCCCCAGCTACCTAAAAAACAGTCAAATCAATAGAATTTCTTTATTTTCAATAATTTACAAATATTTGACTATTAGGGGCGTCATTACTAAAAAAGCGGCTTAAACAAACCCCTAAATAGGTCATTAATTAATCAAATGACCTTGTGTATACAGAGAGTGAACATGAAAATGTCATATGGAAATGCGCTCAAAGCGCTATCAGGCGTTGCTTTGTTATTATTCCTAGTGCTGCAGCCCACCCATGCTTCCGGCTGCCAGGTGCTGAGCAAATCCGCACTGGAAAGCAAAGCCCAGCGCTACAGCAAAACCATCCGCAGCGCCTCCAGCAAATACGGCGTGAACGAAAACCTGATCAAGGCGGTCATCACGGTGGAAAGCTGCTTCCGCAGCCGTGCACGCGGCTCACTGGGTGAAAAGGGCCTGATGCAGCTGATGCCGGCCACCGCCAGACGCTTCAACGTCAAGCGTGGCTACCACCCCTGGGACAACATTCACGGTGGTACCCGTTACCTCGGGCACCTGATGAAGCAGTATAACGGCAACCTGACCCATACAGTGGCAGCCTACAATGCCGGTGAAGGCAATATCCGTCCCGGCAAAAAAATCCGCAACATGACCTATGTACGCAAGGTATTGCGGGCCTACAACAAATTTGGCGGCAGAAAAACCAGCAAACCCGGCTCACGGGTGCAGCGCGAACCGTCACGCCGGCAGCAGAATGCCAGCAAAAGCGGTATCAGACGCCAGCCACAGGCCAGCCGCAACCGGACACAGCGCCCCCCAGCCCCCCTGTTCCGGGTCAGGCCCGGTGATACCGTCTATGAAGTCATGCGCCAGACCGGTGTCCCGGTCAACCGCATCATTCGCCTGAACCGGCTCCAGGCCCCCTATCACCTGCTCCGGGGCCAGACCCTGCGCCTGCGCTGATCCTCCCCCTCACCCCCCACGGACCCGGTATCCGTGGGGCCATACCCCGCCTGACGATCCGTTGCCACCAGCCTCTTTTCCGGCAGTAACAGTTACCGTATCCTGATTCCTGGCAACCCTCGCTTGTCAACAGGCAATGGAAAAGTACCGGATACGTCACTATGATCAAGCCCGTGTGTGTTAATAACAAACCCCGGCCCATCCGGATGCCCGGATCACCCTGCTCGTGGGCCAACCGACAATTTGGGCAACAATGAACAACAAGAACAGCTTCAGGGAAGCCGACAATCCTTTCCTGTCCAAACGTTTCCGGCAGATACTCTGGGGTACGGAGCTGACCCTGCTGCTGGGCATGCTCAACAGCCTGTTCGCTGCCGGTGAAAATGCCCCTCTGACCATCCTGACCCTGCTCGGACTCATGGCCGGCATTGCCAGCCTGTTCCGGCTCCTGAAACGCGGGCATATCCGGCTCGCCAGTGCCTTCTACCTCTGGCTCGCCGCCATCGGCCTGACCCAGTTGCTGTGGATCAACGGCGGACTGGGGGATTCGGCGGCCCTGGCCTATCCGGTACTGCTGATCTTTGCGGCCCTGTTCGGGGATAACCGGGTTTTCGTATCGATTTTCATCTTCCTGATGGCCATGATCCTGCTGCTCGGCGGCAACAGCCTCTATCAATGGCACCCCATGCCGCAGCAGAGTCCGGGGCCGGAGCAGATTGCCGACATGCTCCTGATCACTGCGCTCTCCGGTTATGCCGCCTGGCTGTTCGGCAAGGACATGAAAAAGGCCCTGAGCGACCTGCACCGGGAAAACCTGCGCGTGCTGGAATCCCAGCGCACCATCCGCACGCTGGCCCACCGCGACCCGCTGACCGGACTGGTCAACCGCTCCTACTGTGAGGAAATCTACCATACCCTGCTCGCCCAGCTGGATGGACAGCACCGGGTACTGCAGCTGTACTTCCTCGACCTGGACAACTTCAAAAACATCAACGACTCCTTCAATCACAGCATCGGTGATGAACTGCTGGTTGCCGTTGCCGGACGCCTGCGTGATCTGCTGGAGAAGCAGGATATCAGCTGCCGCCTGGGTGGTGATGAGTTCGTGCTGATTCTCAAGCGCTACCGCGACTTTTCCAGTACCGATTTTGCCGCCCGGATACTGGCGCAGCTCGCCCGTCCGCACCCGCTTGCCGGCACTGAAATCGAGATTACCGCCTCGGTCGGGATCGCTATCGTTCCTGATAACGGTATCGAATTCGATGATGTGCGCAAAAAGGCCGATCTGGCCATGTACAAGGCCAAACAGGGAGGGCGGAATACCTTCTGTCATTACAGCGAGGCCCTGCAGCGCGAAACCATGAAAAAAACCGCCATTCTCGGCGGCCTCAGGGAGGCCCTGAAAAACGACCTGCTCGCATTGCATTTCCAGCCCAAGATCGACCTGCAGACAGGCCGGATTGTCAGTGCCGAAGCCCTGCTACGCTGGGAGGAAGGCAACCCGGACCACATTCATCCGGATGAATTCATTCCCGTGATCGAGTCGACCGAACTCATCAACCAGATCGGCAGCTGGGTGATCAGAAAGGCCTGCGAAACCTGCCGTGCCTGGCAGCAGGCAGGTTTTGAAGGCATCAGCATCGCGGTCAACGTGTCCTCCAACCAGCTAGCACACAGCAATTTCGAGACCATGATCGTGGAAGCCCTGGACCGTTCGGGGCTGCCCCCGCACTGCCTGGAAGTGGAGCTGACCGAACACGTACTGCTGCAGAACAACCCGGCGGTCAGCCACCAGCTCCAGAACATCAAGGACCTGGGTGTTTCACTCGCCATTGACGACTTCGGCACCGGCTACTCCAACCTGAGCTACCTGACGCGTTTCAAGGTTGATGTCCTGAAACTGGACAAATCCTTTATCAGCCGTATCAACCATTCCCCGGAACACCTGGCGATTGTCACCGCCATCATCGGCATGGCCAGAATCCTGGGCCTGCGCACCATTGCCGAAGGGGTGGAAGCGGAGCAGGAGTGCCGGCTCCTGAAACAGCTCGGCTGTGATTATGCCCAGGGTTTCCTGTGGTCCAAAGCCCTGCCGGAACCGGAATTCCGCGCCTTGCTTGCCCGCCCCTGCCCTGTCAGGACTTGCATACCCGGATGACTTGCGCGCAAAATCCGGATTTACAACCGTTAGACTCAGGAAGCGAGATGTCAGCACTGATCCTGGATGGCAAGGCCCTGTCCAAACAACTGGAAACCGAGCTGGAAGCCCGCGTCAGCGTGCTCAGGCAGAAAATGAACGGCAAGACCCCCATTCTCGCCACCATTCTGGTCGGGGATGATCCTTCATCCGCCACCTATGTGAAAATGAAGGGCAATGCCTGCCGCCGGATCGGCATGGACTCACTGCGCGTGGAACTGGGGAGTGACACCACGACGGAACAGCTGCTGACCAGGATTGAACAGCTGAATGCCAATCCGCTGGTACACGGCATCCTGCTTCAGCACCCGGTCCCGCATCCGATCGACGAGCGGGCCTGCTTCGACCGCATTGCACTGGCCAAGGACGTGGACGGTGTGACCTCACTCGGTTTCGGGCGCATGGCACTGGGTGAGCCGGCCTTCGGTTCCGCCACCCCGGCAGGCATCATGCACCTGCTCAACCACTACCGGATCACACTGGAAGGCCAGCGGGCCGTGGTGGTCGGACGCAGCCCCATTCTCGGCAGGCCCATGGCCATGATGCTGATGAACGCCAATGCCACGGTGACAGTCTGCCACTCCCGTACCCGGAACCTGCCCGAACTCGTCCGTCAGGCCGACATTGTGGTGGGTGCCTTGGGCAGGCCGGAATACATCAAGGGGGACTGGATCCGGGATGGTGCGGTGGTGGTCGATGCCGGCTACCATGAGGGCGGCGTCGGTGATATTGAACTGGAGGCCGTGAAAGACCGGGTTTCAGCCTATACCCCGGTACCGGGCGGGGTCGGCCCCATGACCATCACCACCCTGATGCGCCAGACCGTGGAAGCAGCGGAAAAAAGCCTGCAGGGTTAACGGTCAGCCGGTCTTCGCCGTACCGGGCAGCTGACTCACCAGCAACCCGGCCAGCATCAGCGAGCACCCGGCCAGCTCGCGTGGCCCGATGCTTTCCCCCAGAAACAGCCAGCCCATCAGGGCGGCAAAGGCGGCCTCGAAGGAAAGCATCAGCGCCGCCACACTGGCACTCACCACCTGCTGGGCCAGTACCTGCAGGGTGAAGCCCAGCGCAATCACCACCAGCCCGGAATAAAGGATCGCCGGAGCCGCCTGCACCAAAGCGGAGACCGGCTCCTGCTCCAGTACCCGCGCAGCCAGTATGGCCAGCAGCGCAGCCATGGCAAACTGCAGCACACTCAAGCCGGCAAAATCCCGGATATGGCGTGACAGCCACCCCAGAGCCACCACATGCCCGGCCCAGAAAAAAGCCCCGATGAACTGCAGCAGGTC
This sequence comes from Thiothrix sp., assembly GCA_020442915.1. Lineage (GTDB taxonomy): Bacteria > Pseudomonadota > Gammaproteobacteria > Thiotrichales > Thiotrichaceae > Thiolinea. Next base: position 19,443 of record JAGRJD010000122.1, read on the forward strand.
GCCCCGGTTGAGCCCGGCTCCCGGTTTCATGCTCAGGTAGTAAAGCCCGGCCACGGCCAGCACGATACCGCTCCAGGTCTGCCAGCGTGTCCGCTGCCCGGCCAGCAGCCCCAGCAGGGGGACAATCACAAGGTAAAGGCTGGTGATGAAACCGGCATTGGTCGCGGTGGTGTATTGCAGCCCGACCTGCTGAAAGGTGAGGCCGGCAAACAGGAAAGCGCCGGCCAGCGCCCCGCCACCCAGCAGCAGGGGCAGACGGGTCTGCGGGGCCAGCCCGCGCCGGCGTATGCAACGCCACACCAGTAGTAATGCCAGCGTGGCCAGCGCCAGACGTGCGGCATTGAAACTGTAGGGGCCGATATGCTCCAGCCCCAGTTTCTGGGCCACAAAACCGCTGCCCCAGATCGCAGCCACCAGCAGCAGCAACAGATGTGAAAAAGTCAGTCGGAACATGCCCGGCACCCGGCCCCACAACGTGGCAGGATCAGCCGCCTCAGGGCAGACTGACCGCCCGGTTCACATGTGCGGCAAACTGGTCTGCCGGCAGGAAGCCCACCAGCCGCAACGGCTGCTGCTCCTGGCCCTTGCTGTCAAAAAACAGCATGGCGGGCGGGCCAAACAGCCCGAAACGCTTCATCAGGGCCTTGTCATCCCCGGTGTTTCCGGTCACATCAACCTGCAGCAGCACCACGCCTTCCAGGGCCCTGCGTACCGCCGGGTCCGGGAAGGTATACTTTTCCATCTCCTTGCAGCTTACGCACCAGTCGGCATAGAAATCCAGCATCACGGTCCGGCCCCGGTTCTCGGCCAGTGCCTGCTCCAGCCCGGCCATACCCACCACACGCCGGAATACCGGCTCGGCTTCCCCGGAGCCGCCGGCACCCGAACTGGCAAAGACGCCCTTGAGTGGCTGCAGCACATCCCGCCCACCACCGGCTGCGCCCACCACCAGGGTTACGCCATACACCAGCATCAGGATACCGACCCCTTTCCAGAGTTTGGCCCACCCCCGTCCCTCCGGCAGCGGGCTGAATACCCCCATGTAAACGGCGGAAATCACCAGCAGCGCCGCCCACAGCAGCATGACCACGCTTTCCGGCAGGATGCGCTCCAGCATGTAGATCGCCACGCCCAGCAGCATGACCCCGAACACCACCTTGACCGCCTCCATCCACTGGCCGGCCCGTGGCAGCAGTTTGCCGGCGGAAGTCCCGATGACCAGCAGCGGCACACCCATACCCATGCTCAGGGCAAACAGCGCCATGCCCCCCAGCACGGCATCACCGGTATTGGCAATGTAGATCAGCGCCCCGGCCAGCGGGGCGGCCACACACGGTCCCACAATCAGGGCCGAAAGCACGCCCATGATGGCCACCCCGGCGAGGGTGCCACCGGCCTGACGGTTGCTGAGCTCGTTCAGGCGTGACTGGAGTGCCGAAGGCATCTGCAGCTCGTAGAAGCCGAACATCGACAGCGCCAGCAGCACAAACACCAGTGCAAAGGCACTCAGCACCCAGGGGTTCTGGAACGCGGCCTGCAGATTGGCCCCGAACAGTCCGGCCAGTACCCCGACCACGGTATAGGTCAGGGCCATGGCCAGCACATACACCAGTGACAGCAGGAATGCCTGCCGGGTATCCAGCTGCTTCTGGCCGGCGATAATGCCGGACAGGATCGGGATCATGGGGAAAACACAGGGGGTGAAGGACAGCAGCAGGCCGAAGCCCAGAAAGGCCAGCAGGGTCAGCGGAATATTACCGCCGGCGAGAATGGCGGCAATGCGGTCCTGTTCCGACAGTGGCAGTCCGGGCGGTGTGACAGCGGCTGCCGGAACAGCAGCCCCGGTAGCCACCGGGGTCGCACCGTCCGTGGCCGGAGCCAGCATTGCCAGTTGCCGCGTCAGGGCCTCACCTTCGGTCTCTTCCAGCAATACGGTTCCCTTGATATTGCCGACCGGCAGATTGGTGGCCTGAAAATATTTTTCTTCCGGCGGGTAACAGATGCCCAAGGCTTCGGAACAGCCCTGCCAGGTCAGTTTCACCCCCAGGGTCTCATTGCTGCCGGTGCGCTTGAGTGGAACCACGGCATCCACAAAGCCGTAATTGGCATGGATGGTGCCGAAGAATTCGTCTTCCTTTTCCTTGCCTTTGGGCAGCTGCGGCTGGCCGAGTTCAAACCCGGTGGGGTTCAACACCTCAAAACGGAACTTGTCCTGATACAGGTAGTGCTCAGGCTTGACATCCCAGCTGGTCTTGAGTTCACGCCCATTCCAGGCCAGCCCGCCAAACACGAAGGCTTCTTCCGGCGGCAGCGGCTCTTCCAGGACGGAGCCCCCGGCATCCAGCCCCTTGAGATCGATATTCCCGATCGGAAAATCCTTGGCGGCCTGCAACGGCGGCATCAGCCCCAGCCACAGCGCCAGCAGAAGCCACAGCCCTCCTGCCCCGGAAGTCCAGAGACCGGTACTGCGCCATCGGTTGTGCGGTTGATAGGTCTGCATAATCCTTATCCGTATCCGTTTTTTTATTCACCCAGATCAATATCGACCCCGGAAGACAGCAGCGCCTCCCGGTACTGATCCGAAAATTCACCACGGGTCATGGTGCGATTGAAACCACCCCCGACATAACGCACCATTTCCTTGAAATGGAAAGGAAACAGCAGGCTCTCGCTACGGCTGATTTCCTTGCCCTGATCAAAAATCACCACACCGGGCCGATACGTCATCTTGAGTGCACCCGCCCAGGCCCCGGCAGTGGTCCTGTTGCCGTCCACATCCACCAGCGGCTCATCCGAACCGGTATCGAGACGCACGACGGTATAGGGGGCAAGCTCGGCCCGGATGTCTTCACGTGCCAGCAGCTTCTCGTGAAATTCGGCACAATCCTCGCAGCGGTCATCCTCGAAAAGCACCAGCAACGGCCCTTTTTCATCCGAGAGGTCACGGGTAGCGCGGAACAGCGGATCCGGCTGCAGCTGATACAGGCCGGCCTGCTGGTTTCCGGCCATGAAATCCACCAGTGAGCCATCCTTGTAGGCACCGGAGCTGACATAATCCAGCACATGGCGGAAGCGTCTGGCCGAACGGTAGCCATCCAGACGCACCACCAGCTGGTTGTCCCCGTCCAGGAACAGGATGGCCGGTGTGGAGCGCACCCTGAGCTTGTCCGAGAGTTCTTTTTCCGACAGCGAGGTTTCCGCATCAAAAGCTACCTGCCGGTCGCCCTTGATGTTGATGTCGATCACGTCAAAATGCTGCTGGATCAGGGCCTTCATGTCCTCGGGTTCAAAGGATTCCCGCAGCATGCGAGAGCAATAGGGGCATTCGTCCAGATGAAAGAACAGCATGACATGCCGGCCTTCGGCACCGGCCTCTTCGGCATCCTCGGCAATATCCAGGAAACTCTGCTTGAACCAGTCCGGGATCGCATAGGCCTCCCCGCCGGTCACCTTGCCACGGGTTTCTGCCGCCTCGGCAGCACTCCATGCCCAGCCACCGGGCAGCAGCAGGCACAGCAGCAGAAACAACCGGTTCCAGTCACGCCAAACCTTCATTTTCATGCAAAATCCTCCCAGAATAAGCCTTAACACGTTACCAGATAAATGCCGCAACGTCTTCCTGCCGGCATTACCACTTGATTAAGGCACTCAATGTTGCCGCCCGCACACCTAGATCACCCCGTCCGCCCGCAGGGCTGCCAACTGTTCCGGACCAAGACCCAGCAACCCCGTCAACACGGATGCGGTATCCGCCCCGAGCAGGGGGGGAGCCTGGCCGGCATTCAGGGCCTGACCATCGAAGCGGACCGGATTGCCCAGCAGTTTGACACTGCCGGCCTGCGGGTGCGGCAGTTCCAGCGCCATGCCCCGATGCCGGACCTGGGGATCGGCAAAGACCCGGTCCAGGGTATTGATGGGGCCACAGGGTACCCCCAGCGGTTCCAGTGCCGCCAGCCAGGCATCCGTGCTGCGTGCCTGCAGGTGCGGGACCAGCAGCGGAATCAGCAGCTCACGGTGGGCGACCCGGCTGGCATTGGTGGCAAAGCGGGTATCCGTCGCCAGTTCCGCACAACCGGCTTCCTGACAGAAACGCTGGAACTGGGTGTCATTGCCCACGGCCAGGATCAGGTGCCCGTCCGCAGTGGCAAAAGCCTGATAGGGCACGATATTGGGGTGGGCATTACCCAGCCGTTGCGGCACGACACCGGTGGTCAGGTAATTGAGGGCCTGATTGGCCAGCACGCTGACCTGCACATCCAGCAACGCCATGTCGATATGCGTACCCTGCCCGCTGTGGTTGCGTTGCCAGAGCGCGGCCAGAATGGCATTGGCGGCATACAACCCGGTGAAAATGTCGGCAAAGGCAACCCCGATCTTGACCGGCCCGCCGCCTTCACTGTCCGGCTGCCCGGTCAGGCTCATGATGCCGCCCATGCCCTGGATCATGAAATCATAACCGGCACGTCGGGCGTAGGGGCCATTCTGGCCGAAGCCGGTGATGGAGCAGTACACCAGATCGGGCCGGATGGCCTTGAGGCTGGCATAATCAAGGTGGTATTTTTTCAGGCCCCCGACCTTGAAATTTTCCAGCACCACATCGCAGTGCGGCACCAGTGCATGCAGCAGTGCCTGCCCCTGCGGGTGGGCCATGTCAATGGTCACGGACTGCTTGCCCCGGTTGGTGCCGAGGTAATAAGCCGCTTCTTCGGTCCCCGGCAGCCATGGCGGCCCCCAGCGCCGGGTATCATCCCCTTCACCGGGGCGCTCGATCTTGATGACTTCCGCACCCATGTCGGCCAGCAGCTGGCTGCACCAGGGGCCGGCCAGAATGCGTGACAGGTCAAGGATACGGATGTTCTGCAAGGGCCGGGACATGGCATGCTCCTGAAAAATGCCGTAAAACGTTCACTGAACTACCTGCTGTTCAGGTTTCCCTAAAAAAACGCCTGAATACCGGTCTGGGCACGTCCGAGAATCAGGGCATGGACATCATGGGTGCCTTCATAGGTATTCACGGTTTCCAGGTTCACCATGTGACGCATGACCCCGAACTCGTCGGAAATGCCGTTACCACCATGCATGTCACGCGCCATGCGGGCAATATCCAGGGCCTTGCCGCAGTTGTTGCGCTTGATCAGCGACACCATCTCCGGGGCCCAGTTGCCGCTGTCCATCAGGCGCCCCACCTGCAGCGCCGCCTGCAGCCCCAGGGTGATTTCGGTCTGCATGTTGGCGAGCTTGAGCTGAACCAGCTGGTTGGCCGCCAGTGGCCGCCCGAACTGTTTGCGGTCCAAGGTATATTGGCGTGCGGCATGCCAGCAGAACTCCGCCGCTCCCATGGCGCCCCAGGCAATACCGAACCGGGCCTTGTTCAGGCAGCCGAACGGGCCGGCCAGTCCGCTGGCATGGGGCAGCAGGTTTTCTTCAGGTACAAAGACCTCATCCAGCACGATTTCCCCGGTGACGGAGGCGCGCAATGACAGCTTGCCCTGGATTTTCGGGGTGCTGAAGCCCTTGCTGCCACGCTCGACGATAAAGCCGCGAATCCTGCCTTCATGGGCATCCGAGCGGGCCCAGACCACAGCGAAATCCGCCACCGGGCTGTTGGTGATCCACATTTTCTGGCCACTGAGGCGATAACCACCGTCCACCGGCACAGCACGCGTGATCATCGAACCGGGATCGGAACCGTGATCGGGTTCGGTGAGGCCGAAGCAGCCAATCATTTCCCCGCTGGCCAGTTTCGGCAGGTATTTCTGCTTCTGCGCCTCGCTGCCATAGCTTTCAATCGGGTACATGACCAGTGAGGACTGTACGCTCATGGCCGAACGGTAGCCGGAATCCACGCGCTCCACCTCACGCGCAATCAGGCCGTATGCCACATGCCCGAGTCCGGCCCCGCCGTAAGTTTCCGCCACGGTCGCTCCGAGCAGGCCCAGCTCGCCCATTTCATTCATGATGTCGCGGTCAAAGCGCTCCTCACGGGCTGCCGAGAGGACACGCGGCTGCAGTTTCTCCTGACAGTAAGCCCGGGCGGCATCGCGGACCTGACGCTCGTCCGGACTCAGTTGCTGGTCAAGAAACAGGGGATCATCCCACTGGAAGGTTTGCATGCTTAATCTCCGTTTGACTGGTCTGTTTCAATTATATTTATTATAATAAATACTAAAAATCAAGTAGCATAACCGGAAAAAATCAGGATCAGACAACCATGGACAAGTCCCTGAACGGGCTGGCGGCACCGCCCAGACTCAAGCGTGCAGACCAGATTGTGGAGGCGGTCAAGCGCTGGATTGTGGCGCACCAGCTTCAGCCCGGTGAGCGCCTGCCGAATGAAAAAAACCTCACCGAGCTGTTTGCCTGCTCACGCGGCACCATGCGCGAAGCCCTCAAATCACTGGAGGTTCAGGGCCTGATCACCATTCGTACCGGACCGGGAGGTGGAGCGGTACTGGCACAGGTTCCTTACCCGCTGGCCGCGCAGCTGCTGCGTAATTACCTGCATTTCCAGCAACTGTCCGGGCCAGATGTGTACCGTCTGCGGCGGCTGGTGGAGCCGGAAATTGCGGAACTGGCACTGGCGCATCTGGAAGCACCGGATCTGGTGGAACTGGAGCGCCTGACGGAATTATGCGCCCAACCGGCAGTGAATCAGGAACAGCGGCTGGCCCAGCGCATGGCCGAGCTGGATTTCCACAACCTGCTGGCCCGGCGCTGCGGAAACCCTTTGCTGGCCTTCATCGGGCATTTCCTCAACGACCTGATCCGCGATCTGGTGGTCTTCAAAAAACTGCAGCTGCCGGAGCAGCACGAATTTTCCCGCTCCAACCTGCACTTTCACCGGGAGCTGATTGTGGCTTTCCGGGCCCGCGACCGGATGGCGGTGCTACGCCTGATGCGGGAGCACATGCAATGTGCCGAGGGTTTCAATATCGAGCTGGAGGGGCAGCTGGCACAGGCGCTGCTGGTAGGAACGGGAAGTGAAGTATGAACCCTGAAGCATGAACCCCGGCCACCAGCGCAGGGCCAGACAAGGGTGGAACGCCCCTGGAACACAGCTCGGAAAGGTCGGTCCGTTGCCCCACAAACACGCTTCAGGGTCTGGTACCGTATTTCCTGCTGATTAACTATCAATCACACTGCCATCAAAACCCCATTGGCAGCCCGCCACAGATTGGTTATGATGAATGCTGCAACGCACAAAACCGGACAGGCAGGATTCAGTTTCGATCAGTTTCAATTCAATTAAAAAATCAAAGACGTGCGTAATCCAATCCTAGCGGCAGGGGAAAAATTGTGTTTCACAGCATCTACATAGCCGGGGCCGAGCCCCGCAGCGGCAAATCGATCATCGTGCTGGGCATGATGGAAATGCTCCGTGCGATGACACCCAGGGTAGGCTTTTTCCGCCCGGTCATTCGCGAGAACAATGGCCATGACGCGCTGATCCATCTGGTGTCCAAACGGTACAGCCTGGAGCAGGACGGCGGCGAGCTGTACGGCTGCACCCAGGAGGTGGCGCGCAAGATGATCGCGGACGGCAGACACAGCGAACTGCTCAAGCTGATCCTCGGCAAATACCGTGCGGTGCAGGAAAAAAACGACATTGTGGTCTGTGCCGGTGCCGATTTCAGCGGTGCCCATTCAGCGCTGGAGCTGGATTTCAACACCGAACTGGCCAATCATTTCGGCAGTCTGCTGCTGCCGGTGGTGAAAGGTTACGGGCGCACTGCCGGGGAAATCGCCGAGGCCGTGCGCATGTTGGAAGAACATCTGGAAACCGTGCAACACTGTGAACTGCTGGCGGCTTTCGCCAACCGCGTGCCGCAGGATCAGGTTGACGAACTCAATACGCTGCTGAAAGGTTCACGCTTTCCGTTTTTCGTGCTGCCGGAGCGCCACTCGCTGGAGCGCCCGACCGTGGGCGAGATTGCGCGCGAACTGCGGCTGGAGGTTCTGTACAGCACGCCGCAGTCGCTGACCCATGAGGTGTCACGCTACAAGGTCGCGGCGATGCAGGTGCAGGATTTTCTGGGGCACCTGGAAAGTTGCAGCATGATCATCACGCCCGGCGACCGTTCCGACATCATTCTCGGCACATTGGCGGCGGATGTTTCCGACGCCTATCCGATGGTCGCGGGCATGATCCTCTCCGGCGGGCAGCGCCCCTCCGGGGATGTCTGCAAGCTGCTGGAAGGCATGAACCCGCTGCGCCTGCCCATCCTGCTGTCGCCCTGGGATACCTTCGAGACCGCACTCAAGGTCAACGAGGTGGAGGGCATCATCCTGCCCTCCGACGAGCGCAAGATCGCAGTGGCGCTGGGCCTGATGGAATCCTGCGTCGACATGCAGCAGTTGCGCCAGTTGATCGTGCAGAACAACGGCCACCGCATGACGCCACTGATGTTCGAATATGACCTGATCCAGCGCGCCAAGGCGAAACGCATGCACATCGTGCTGCCGGAAAGCAGCGACGAGCGTGTGCTGCGGGCGGCGGAAATCCTTTCCCTGCGCGAGGTGGCTCAGCTCACGCTGCTCGGCGATGAAAACGAAGTACAGGCGCGGGCGGCACAACTCGGACTCAAGCTGCGCGATGTTGCCATCGTCAATCCGCGCACCTCGCCCTGGCGGCAATCCTTCGCCGACGCCTATTACGAACTGCGCCGGCACAGGAATGTCTCACCTGCGCTGGCCTGGGACACAATGGTCGACATCAGCTATTTCGGAACCATGATGGTGCATCTCGGGCATGCCGACGGCATGGTCTCGGGCGCGGTGAACACCACCCAGCACACCATCCGTCCGGCGTTTGAAATCATCAGGACCAGGCCGGACAGCCGGCTGGTGTCGAGCGTGTTTTTCATGTGCCTGGAAGACCGCGTGCTGGTGTACGGCGACTGTGCGGTCAACCCCAACCCGGACGCCGAGCAACTGGCCGACATCGCGCTCACCTCCTCCGAAACTGCGCGCAGGTTCGGCATCGAGCCACGCACGGCGATGCTGTCCTATTCATCCGGCGCTTCCGGCAAGGGCGACGACGTGGAGCGGGTGCGCGCCGCCGTGAAACTGGCACGGGAACGTAATCCGGCACTCAAGCTCGACGGACCGATCCAGTATGATGCAGCGGTGGACGCCAGCGTGGCCAGTTCCAAGATGCCCGGCAGTGAAGTGGCCGGCAAGGCGACCGTGTTCATCTTTCCCGACCTGAACACCGGCAACAACANNCAACACCTACAAGGCGGTGCAGCGCTCCGCCAACGCGGTCGCAGTCGGCCCGGTGCTGCAGGGGTTGAACAAACCGGTGAATGACCTCAGCCGTGGCTGCACGGTGACGGACATTGTCAACACGGTGGTCATCACCGCTATTCAGGCGCAACAGGGGCAGGCCACATGACCAGGAACGCAAGCATGAAAATACTGGTGCTGAATGCGGGCAGTTCTTCCATCAAATATCAGGTATTCGCCATACCCGGCGAACAGGCACTGCTCAAGGGGCAGATCGACCGCATCGGCGAGCCCGGCAGCGCCATCGCCTCCCACCATGCAGCGCTGGAACACATCATCCGGTGCCTGCGCACGGACGGCGTCCTGGCTGCGGACGGCGGCATCGACGCCATCGGCCACCGCGTGGTGCACGGTGGCGAGCATTTCCACCAGCCGGTGCGGATTGACGCGCAGGTGATCGCCGCCATCCGTGCCATGATTCCGCTGGCGCCGCTGCACAACCCGGCCAACCTCACCGGCATCCGCGCCGCCCAAACCATTTTCCCCGGCCTGCCCAATGTGGGCGTGTTTGACACCGCCTTCCACCAAACCATGCCCGAGCATGCCTACACTTATGCCGTGCCGCGCGAACTTTACCGCAAACACGGCCTACGCCGTTACGGCTTCCACGGCACCAGCTACCGCTATGTGGCGCAAGAAGCCGCCAACCTGCTCGGCAAAAACATCAAAGACACCGCACTGGTGATTGCCCACTTGGGCAACGGTGCATCTGTAGCCGCCGTGCTCGGCGGCGAATCGAAAGACACCAGCATGGGCCTCACCCCGCTCGAAGGCCTGGTGATGGGCACCCGCAGCGG
>JAGRJD010000123.1 GCA_020442915.1 Thiothrix sp.
CGCATGGTCAGCTGGGTACCCGGCTCACCGATGGACTGCGCGGCAATCACACCGACAGCCTCGCCCTTGCCCACCAGATGCCCACGGGCCAGATCACGGCCATAACACATGCGGCAGGCACCATAGCGGGCCTCACAGGTAATGGCCGAGCGCACCAGCACTTCGTCCACCCCGTATTCGTCCAGCTTCTTGACCCAGGCTTCATCCAGCAGCGTCCCTGCCGGCACCAGCACCTCGCCATCACGCTCGATGTCCTGGGCCACAACCCGGCCCAGCACGCGATCCGCCAGTGCTTCAATCACATCGCCACCCTCAATGATCGGACGCATGCGCATGCCGGCTGTCGTGCCGCAGTCATCCACCACCACGGCCATGTCCTGGGCCACGTCGACCAGACGCCGGGTCAGGTAGCCGGAGTTGGCGGTCTTGAGCGCAGTATCGGCCAGACCTTTACGCGCCCCGTGGGTGGAAATGAAGTACTGCAGTACCGTCAGTCCTTCACGGAAATTGGACGTGATCGGGGTTTCAATGATGGAACCATCCGGACGGGCCATCAGGCCACGCATCCCCGCCAGCTGACGGATCTGGGCCGGAGACCCCCGCGCACCGGAATCCGCCATCATGTAGATGGAGTTGAAGGACTCCTGCTCGACCTGCCGGCCTTCGCGGTCAGTCACCAGCTCGGTACCGATTTTTTCCATCATGGCTTTGGCCACCTGGTCATTGGTACGCGCCCAGATGTCGACCACCTTGTTGTAGCGCTCCCCCTGAGTCACCAGGCCATTGGCAAACTGATATTCAATTTCCTTGACAGAATCTTCAGCAGCAGACAGCAGGTCATGCTTCTTCTCCGGGATGATCATGTCATCCGCACAGAAAGATACCCCGGCACGGGTGGAGTAACGGAAGCCCGTATACATGAGCTGGTCGGCAAAAATCACCGACTCTTTCATCCCCACATTGCGGTAAGCCGCATCCAGCAGGCGCGAGATGGCCTTTTTCTTCAACACGGTGTTGAAAATTTCAAACGGCAGCCCGTTCGGCATGATTTCAGTCAACAATGCCCGTCCCACGGTGGTATCCAGCAGACGCGTGCGACTGACCAGCTTGCCGGCCTCGTCATAAATGTGATCGGTGATACGCACCTTGACTTTGGCATGCAGGCTGGCATTACCGGTTTCATAGGCGCGCCGGGCCTCGTTCGGGTCGGAAAACACCATGCCCTCCCCTCTGGCCCCGATGCTGGCGCGGGTCATGTAGTAAAGCCCCAGTACCACGTCCTGGGACGGCACGATAATGGGTGAGCCATTGGCCGGCGACAGCACGTTATTGGTCGACATCATCAGGGCCCGCGCTTCCAGCTGTGCCTCCAGCGACAAGGGCACATGCACGGCCATCTGGTCACCGTCAAAGTCGGCATTGAAGGCAGCACACACCAGCGGGTGCAGCTGGATCGCCTTTCCCTCGATCAGCACCGGCTCGAAGGCCTGGA
>JAGRJD010000025.1 GCA_020442915.1 Thiothrix sp.
GGCAGACGCGCTGGATTTAGGTTCCAGTGCCGCAAGGCGTGAGAGTTCGAGTCTCTCCTTTCGCACCATGAGCTGTTTTTGGTAAAAAATTATCTATCATTTGGAACGATGACCCCGCCATGCTGTTGTGGCCGGGATTAAGAGGTATGGCATGCAAGTTTCATTGGAGACAACCGGAAGTATCGGGCGCAAGATGACAGTGGCAGTCCCTGCTGAGCGGATTGATCAGGAGGTGGAAAAGCGTCTGAAGTCTTTGGTCAAGCGGGTTCGCCTCGATGGTTTCAGGCCGGGCAAGGTACCTTATAGTGTTGTCAAGCAGCGTTACGCCGCCTCGGTGCATCAGGATGTTGTCGGTGAAGTGCTGGAACAGTCTTTTCGTGAGGCATCCAGCCAGGAACAGCTGCGTGTTGCAGGCCTGCCGAGCATTGATCTGGTATCCAGCCTGAAGCAGGGGCAGCCGCTGGAGTATGTCGCCACTTTTCAGGTTTATCCCGAGTTTGAGATTGCTGATGTTTCCGGTCTGGCGCTGACGCGTGTTGTTGCCGATGTGGAAGCGGGTGATATCGACAAGATGCTGGAAGTTATCCGTAACCAGCAGCGTGAGTGGAGTGAGGTGACGCGTGCTGCCGGGGAGGGGGACCGGGTCCTGCTTGATTTTGAGGGCTCTCTGGATGGTACGGCGTTCGATGGTGGTTCTTCCGAGGATTATCTGGTTGAAGTTGGGAGTGGCCGCATGTTGCCGGATTTTGAGGCTGCACTCGTGGGCATGTCTGCCGGGGATGAGAAAGTGGCCGATGTGGCTTTTCCGGAAGACTATCAGGCCGAAAACCTCAAGGGCAGGACGGCACAGTTCCGCCTCAAGGTCAAACGGGTGGATGAATCCCGGCTGCCGGAACTGGATGAAGCGTTTATCCGTCAGTTCGGGATTGAAGACGGCTCAATGGAGACTTTCCGGGTTGAAGTCGGGAAAAACATGCGGCGTGAGCTGGGCAATGCCCTGCGTAATCGCCTGAAACAGCAGGTCATGGATGGGCTGGCGCGCCTGCATGAAATCGAGGTGCCGGAAGCGCTGGTGCAGGATGAGGCCGTTCAGGTGCGGGACGAGTTTCTGCGGAATTCCGGTCTGAATCCGGATGACTCCAAGGCGGGAGGTATTTCTGCCGAACTGTTCAAGCCGCAGGCCGAGCGCCGGGTCAAGCTGGGCCTGATTGTGGGTGAGGTTATCCGCAAGCACAATATTCAGCTGGATCAGGCGCGGGTGGATACCATGCTGGAGTCGCTGGCGGCTTCCTATGAGGAGCCGGAGGCGCTGATGGCCTACTACCGCCAGACACCGCAGGCCATGCAGAGTGTACAGGCTGCTGTCATGGAAGACATGATTGTGGACTGGGTGGTGGAGCGGGCAAAAGTCGAGGAGGAAACACGTGATTTTGACGCGGTGATGAATTCGCCCCAGAATCAGGTCTCAACAGCGGAAACACCCGCTGCCGGGGACACCGAAAGTGCCGAAAGTACCGGAAATGCTGTGGCCTGATGTGTTCCCGGGTGACTGGTCTTGACAGAAGCTGACAGGATAGGATCATGAATCATAATACAAATGCGATGGAACCCCGGGGGCTGAATCTGGTCCCGATGGTTATTGAACAGTCATCCCGTGGCGAGCGTGCCTATGATATTTACTCGCGGTTGCTCAAGGAGCGCGTCATTTTCTGTGTAGGTCCGGTTGAGGACTACATGGCGAACGTGATTGTGGCCCAGTTGCTGTTTCTGGAGTCGGAGAATTCGGACAAGGACATTCACCTGTATATCAACTCACCGGGAGGTGTGGTGACGGCAGGGATGGCGATTTATGACACCATGCAGTTCATCAAGCCGGATGTCAGCACCCTGTGTATCGGCCAGGCAGCCAGCATGGGGGCCGTTCTGCTTGCCGGGGGTACTGCGGGCAAGCGTGCCGTCCTGCCGCATTCGCGGGTGATGATTCACCAGCCGCTGGGCGGGTTCCAGGGGCAGGCGACCGACATTGAAATCCATGCGCGTGAAATCCTCAAGGTCCGGGCCGAGCTCAACAGCGTGCTGGCCAGGCATACCGGTCAGGCGCTGGAGAAAATCGAGCGTGATACGGATCGCGACAATTTCATGACTGCCGCGGAGGCACGGGATTACGGACTGGTGGATACCATCCTGACTCAACGTGATGTCTGATCCGGAACTGTGTTGACAGTTTGAGTGAAACAGCCTGCCAGTCAGGCTGTTTTCATTTTATTTACGGCAGAAATCACAGTATTCTTGAAAACAGGGGTGGATAGCCCCATCCCGGAGGGTTGAAATTGTCGCCCGAGGCTGCACATAGTAGAGTGCGCAGTCATAAATCATGTAGGCACCGTTCAGGTAGTAGGTAGAGGTTCTGATGAGTAAAGACAAAAAAGGAAGCCAGGACAGCGGAAAGCTGCTGTATTGTTCATTCTGTGGAAAAAGCCAGCATGAAGTACGCAAGCTGATCGCCGGGCCGTCGGTTTTCATTTGTGATGAGTGTGTTGATCTCTGCAATGACATCATTCAGGAAGAAATGCACGCGAGCCATGCCGAGGATGAGGATCATGCCAGCCTGCCTACGCCGCGGGAGCTCAACCAGAGTCTGGATGATTATGTCATCGGGCAGACACATGCCAAGAAAGTGCTGGCGGTTGCCGTCTATAATCATTACAAGCGCATGTTCCGTAAAGGCGGCAAGGATGACGTCGAACTGGCCAAGAGCAATATTCTGCTGGTCGGGCCGACTGGCAGCGGCAAGACCCTGCTGGCCGAGACCCTGGCCCGCCTTTTGAATGTTCCCTTCACCATTGCCGATGCCACCACGCTGACCGAGGCCGGGTATGTGGGTGAGGATGTAGAGAACATTATCCAGAAGCTGTTGCAGAAGTGTGACTACGATGTGGAGAAAGCCCAGACCGGTATTGTTTACATTGATGAGATCGACAAGATTTCGCGCAAGTCGGATAACCCCTCCATTACGCGCGATGTCTCCGGCGAGGGTGTGCAGCAGGCACTGCTGAAGCTGATTGAAGGGACCATCGCCTCCGTACCGCCCCAGGGGGGGCGCAAGCACCCGCAGCAGGAGTTCCTGCAGGTGGATACCAAGAACATCCTGTTCATTTGTGGTGGTGCCTTTGCGGGGCTGGACAAGGTGATTCGTGACCGTACTGAAAAGGGCAGCATCGGTTTTTCTGCCGCCGTCAAGTCACCGGATGACAGTCGCAGTTTCGGGGACGTGATCCGGGATATCGAGGCTGAGGACCTGGTGCGTTATGGCTTGATCCCCGAGTTTGTCGGTCGCCTGCCGGTGGTGGCAACACTGGAGGAGCTGGATGAAGAGGCGCTGGTGCGTATCCTGACCCAGCCCCGAAATGCCCTCACCAAGCAGTATGGCCGGTTGTTCGAGATGGAAGGGGCCGAGCTGGTGGTGCGTGATGATGCCCTGCATGCAATTGCCAAAAAGGCCATGGAGCGCAAGACCGGGGCACGCGGGCTGCGTACCATCATGGAGAAGATATTGCTGGATACCATGTATGACCTTCCTTCCGCCAGCACGGTGAGCAAGGTAGTGGTTGACGAAGTTGTGGTCAGGGGTGAGGCTGCGCCCTACCTGATTTACGAAAATGCAGAGCCCAGGGTTGCTGCATCGGCTGATTGATTTTCGTGGCGTGCCCCTGCCGGACAGGGAGGGTGCGCCCCTGATTGCCTGTTCACTCCGGTCTGGCATGCGCAACGGCTGCGTGCTGTCCATGCCTTGTTCTTGAACCGGGTGCTGGGGAAATAACATGTCTGATAGTATTCTCGAAATAAGTGATGATCTGGTTGTTCCTGTGCTGCCGCTGCGGGATGTGGTGGTTTATCCCCACATGGTCATCCCCCTGTTCGTCGGGCGGCAGCGTTCGATCCAGGCACTGGATGCTGCCATGGCCGGTGACAAGCAGGTCTTGCTGGTTGCCCAGAAAAGTGCCGAAATTGACGATCCCGAACTTGAGGATGTGCATGAAGTGGGAACGCTGGCCACCATTCTGCAGCTGCTCAAGTTGCCGGATGGTACCCTCAAGGTGTTGGTTGAAGGGCTGGAGCGGGCCAGCATGGTCTCGGTTGATGAACAGCTGCCGTATTTCGCCTCCCGTGTGAAGCTGTGCCCTTCCGTGCTCAACCTCAGTGCCCGCAAGGCTGAAGTGCTCGGGCGCTCGCTGGTCAACCTGTTCGAGCAGTATGTCAAGCTCAACAAGAAGGTCCCACCGGAAGTTCTGTCCTCCCTGACCAACATTGAGGACCCGGTGCGTCTGGCTGATACCATCGTGGCCCATCTGGGGCTCAAGATTCCGGAAAAGCAGGAAGTGCTGGAAATGCTGGATGTGGAAGCACGCATCCAGCACCTGATGGAGCTGATCGAGAACGAGCTGGACCTGCTGCAGGTGGAAAAGAAAATTCGCGGGCGGGTCAAACAGCAGATGGAGCGTTCCCAGCGCGAGTACTATCTCAACGAGCAAATCAAGGCGATCCAGAAAGAGCTGGGGGACATGGATGATGCACCCAGTGAGCTGGAGGATATGGGGCGCAGGATCGAAAAGTCCGGCATGCCCAAGGAGGCGCGTGACAAGGCAACTGCCGAACTCAATAAACTTAAAATGATGTCGCCCATGTCCGCCGAAGCGACTGTGGTGCGCAATTACATCGACTGGCTGGTGGGGTTGCCCTGGAAAAAGAAGTCCAAGGTACTGACCGATCTGGCTGCGGCACAGAAGATTCTGGACGATGACCACTATGGGCTGGAAGAGGTCAAGGAGCGTATTCTGGAGTTTCTGGCCGTACAGCAGCGGGTCAGGAAAATCAAGGGGCCGATTCTGTGTCTGGTGGGACCACCGGGGGTGGGCAAGACCTCACTGGGGCAGTCACTGGCACGGGCGACCGGGCGCAAGTTCACCCGCATGGCATTGGGCGGGGTTCGGGACGAGGCTGAAATCCGTGGGCACCGCCGTACCTATATCGGCTCCCTGCCGGGCAAGATCATCCAGAGCCTGAGCCGGGTGGGAACGCGCAATCCGCTGTTTCTGCTGGACGAGATCGACAAGATGTCAGTGGACTTCCGGGGGGATCCGGCTTCCGCCCTGCTGGAAGTGCTGGACCCGGAACAGAATCATACCTTTGCCGATCATTACCTGGAGGTGGATTTTGACCTGTCGGACGTGATGTTTGTGGCAACTTCAAACAGCATGCGTATTCCGGGGCCTCTGCTGGATCGCATGGAGGTGATCCGGATTCCGGGTTATACCGAGGAAGAAAAACTCAATATTGCCAAAAACTACCTGATTCCCAAGCAGGTCAAGGCCAACGGCTTGCGTCCGGAGGAGATTTCCATCAGTGACAGTGCCATTGTGGAAATTGTGCGCCACTATACCCGCGAGGCCGGGGTGCGCAATCTGGACCGTGAGTTGTCCAAGCTCTGCCGCAAGACCGTCAAGGAGCATCTGCTCAAGAACAAGAGCCGTTCCGCCATCACCCCGCGCAACCTGCAGAAATACCTGGGGGTACAGCGTTTCGATTACGGTCGGGCCGACAAGGAAAATCAGGTCGGGCAGGTGACGGGACTGGCGTGGACTTCTGTGGGTGGTGATCTGTTGACGATTGAAAGTGCACTGCTGCCGGGCAGTGGTGTGGTCAAAAGTACCGGGCGCCTGGGTGAGGTGATGAAGGAGTCCATCCATGCTGCGGAAACGGTGATGAAAAGCCGGGCCCGCTCACTGGGGGTTTCCCGCAGTTTCATGCGCAAGCACAATATTCACATTCATGTACCGGAAGGGGCAACCCCGAAAGACGGTCCCAGTGCCGGTATCGGTATGGTGACGGCGATTGTCTCGGCGATGACCAATATTCCGGTGCATGCCAATGTGGCCATGACCGGGGAAATCACCCTGCGTGGGGAGGTGTTGCCGATCGGTGGCTTGAAGGAGAAGTTGCTTGCAGCCCACAGGGGGGGGATTACCCTGGTCCTGATTCCCAAGGATAATGAAAAGGATCTGGCGGAAGTGCCGGATACGGTCAAAAAGGGCCTGGAAATCCGTACCGTGAAATGGATTGATGAGGTATTGCAGCTGGCTCTGGAGTCCATGCCCGAGCCTTTGGCGGATAAAGATGAGGAGGACGAGGAAGAGGAGAAAGTTCCTGCTTCGGGGGGCGCAATTGTCGAGGATGAACCGGAGAATATCCGGACGCATTGAAAACCCGCAAATGTTGTCAGAACGGCATTTCAATTAGTTGACACCCCTGAAAGGTCGCTGGTATAACAGTTAGGCTTGTTTGGTGCGTAGCTTTTTTGCCACAGGGTGGAAAGTGCTTGTCTGGTTTCCCCTGTTTATAACGAATTTATAAGGAACTCAATGTATGAACAAAACAGAGATGATTGATGCGGTATCCGCCAGGTCCGGTCTGACGAAAGCTGACGCCGATCGTGCGTACAAGGCGTTTGTCGAGGTGATCACTGAACAGCTGATCAAGGGTGAGCAGGTATCCCTGATCGGCTTTGGCACTTTTCTGGTCCGCGAGCGTCAG
Source organism: Thiothrix sp. (assembly GCA_020442915.1). Classification (GTDB taxonomy): domain Bacteria; phylum Pseudomonadota; class Gammaproteobacteria; order Thiotrichales; family Thiotrichaceae; genus Thiolinea. Next base: position 6,592 of record JAGRJD010000025.1, read on the forward strand.
GCCCGTTCCGGACGCAACCCGCGTACAGGTGAAGCCATTTCCATTGAGTCGGCAAAAATTCCCGCTTTCAAGGCTGGTAAAGCCATAAAAGATGCAGTAAACTAGCCGCCTTTCCGACGTTGGGTGATTAGCTCAGCTGGTAGAGCGTCGCCCTTACAAGGCGAATGTCGGGGGTTCAAGTCCCTCATCACCCACCAATGTCGGCAATTGGTTTTGGAGCGGTAGTTCAGTTGGTTAGAATACCGGCCTGTCACGCCGGGGGTCGCGGGTTCGA
>JAGRJD010000026.1 GCA_020442915.1 Thiothrix sp.
CCCAGGTGTCGACCATGGTGCCGGTATCGACGTAAGCACCGATATTGACATAGGACGGCATCAGTACGGTACCGGAGGCAATGTAGGAGCCCTTGCGGGCAAAGGCTGGCGGCACCACGCGCACGCCGCTGGCAGCCAGTTCGGCACTGTTCATGTCCCCAAAACGTGAAGGCACCTTGTCATAGAAATGGGTGAAACCGGCCCGCATGATTTCATTGTCGTTGATGCGGAAGGACAGCAGCACGGCTTTCTTGAGCCATTCGTTGACCATCCAGTCACCCACGCCCCGGCGCTCCGCCACCCGGGCCTGGCCGCTGTCCAGCAGGGCAATGGCTTCATGGATGGCCTCACGGGTCCGGGCATCCACGCTGCGCGGGGTGATTTCGGCCCGGCGCTCGAAGGCCGCCTCGATAAGGGCTTGCAGATCTGACATCAGTTTCTCCAGAAAAGGGGGTGTTCATAAAAATCGGGTGTTGTCCGGGCAGATTACAGGGTTTCCAGCAGCCGGCGCAGGCGTTGTGCGGCCTCAATGCATTCGTCCACTGATGCCACCAGCGCCATGCGGACCCGGTTCTGGCCCGGATTGCCATGGCCGGCATCACGGGCCAGGTAACTGCCGGGCACGATCTGCACATGCTGGCACTCAAAGGCCAGCCGGGTGAAATCCCGGTCATCCACCGGTGTGTGTGGCCAGAGATAAAAGCCGGCATCCGGCTTGTGCACGTCCATGACCGGCCCCAGAATGTCCAGCATGGCGGTAAATTTGGTCCGGTACTGCTCACGATTGGCCCTGACATGCGCTTCATCACGCCAGGCGGCAATGCTGGCGGCCTGAAACGGTGGCGGCATGGCGCAGCCGTGATAGGTGCGGTAGAGCAGGAATTTTTTCAGCACCTCCGCATCCCCGGCAATAAAGCCGGAACGCATGCCGGGCGCATTCGAGCGTTTGGACAGGCTGTGGAAAACCACACAACGCTGCCAGCGCTCATTCCCCATACCGGCAGCAGCCTGCAGCAGGCCGGGTGGCGGCTGGTCCTCATCGAAATACAGTTCGGAATAGCACTCGTCTGCTGCCACGATAAAATCGTGCTTTTCCGCCAGTGTCAGTACCTGCTGCAGCTGTTCCTGCGGCAGGATAGCCCCGGTCGGATTGCCGGGTGAACACAGGTACAGCAGCTGGCAGCGTTGCCAGACCGATGCCGGAACGGCAGCAAAATCGGGGATGAAACCGTTGGTGGCCGTACAGTCCAGATAGACCGGCTCGGCCCCGGCCAGCAGTGCAGCACCCTCATAAATCTGATAGAAAGGGTTCGGCATCAGCACGGCGGGATTGTCACGACGGTCGATCACGGCCTGGGCAAAGGCGAACAGGGCCTCCCGGGTGCCATTGACCGGGATCACCTGTTGCTCCGGATCCACACTGCCTGCCGGCAGCCGGAAGCGCGTCGTAAGCCAGTCGGCAATCGCCACACGCAAAGCTGCATCGCCGCTGGTGAGCGGGTAAGTGGCCAGACCTGACAGGTTTTCGATCACTGCATGATGGATCAGCGCCGGTGTCGGGTGCTTGGGCTCGCCGATCGCCAGCGAAACCGCTTTCAGTCCGGCTGGAGGCCGGGTGCCTGCCAGCAGATCGCGGATTTTCTGGAACGGATAGGGCTGGAGGCGTTGCAGGTCAGGATTCATGGGGGCTACGGGATCAGGAAGTTCAATCAAGGTGGGCTAGTATAACCAAACCGGCGCCAAAAAAGAAAAGCCCCCGTACGGGGGCTTTCTTCCGGCAGAAACCGGTTTATTTCACGCTGGAAATCATGTAATCCACTGCAGCCTTAACCTGCTCGTCGGTAAAGGCCGGATTGCCACCCTTGGCCGGCATCGCGTTGAAACCGTGCAGGGCACGCGAGTACACGGTGTCCATGCCTTCAGCCAGGCGCGGCTCCCAGGCAGCCTTGTCACCCAGTTTGGGGGCATTGGCCAGACCGATGTCATGACAGCTCATGCACAGGCTGTTATAGATTTTTTTGCCCGCTTCCAGGGTCTCTGCACTGGCTGCTGCGGGTGCTGCAGCTGCGGCAGTGGCTGCTACTGCTTTTTCAGCCGTGTCCGTCGCAGTCTGTACCGCATCGGTGGCAGCCTCAGCTGTGGCATCGGCAGCCTGCTCAACCGTGTCAGTGACGACCTGCATCGCATCACTGGCAGCAGCAGCGGTAGCGTCTATAGCCTCTTCAGCCGTGTCAGTGACGGCCTGTGCCGCATCACTGGCAGCAGCAGCGGTAGTGTCTACAGCTTTTTCAGTGGTATCCGTGACCACCTGTTCGGCATCGCTGGTGGCCGCAGCGGTGGCACCCATCGCTTTTTCAGCGGTATTCGTGGTGGTCTGTGTGGTATCGGCTGTCTGCCCGGCGGTGTCAGTGGTTGCTTCAGCCGCCTCATCTTCTTTCTCTTTCTGGCCGCAGCCACTTAAAAGCCCAAGCAGTACCAGGGTTGAGATACCAGCAACAAGGGTCTTCATCAAATTCTCCCCGGTTGAAACCTCACCCTTCAGGGAGATACCCTGATTTGGGAGGCGCGTAACCCCTACCAAATTCACCCCCAAGGGCATGGATTGAAACATGAAACTGATCTCCTGATAAATAAAATGTGCGTAAAACACAGTCAGTGGTGGCTTGGGCCGAGGGGAGGGGGACCGTTTCCCCTCCCCACCGGTTTGTTGTTTTCGGGCTTGTAATCAGTTGCTTTTGGCTGGATCAGTGGCCTGTTCAGCCGCATCGTTTACGGCATCGGCAGCAGCGTCCGTGGCTTGTTCAGCCGCATCGGTCGCGGCATCCGCCGCCTGTGCAGCCGTATCAGCTGCTGCATCAGCGGCATCGGCAGCGGCATCGGCAGCGGCATCCGTGGCTTGTTCAGCCGCATCGGTCGCGGCATCCGCCGCCTGTGCAGCCGTATCAGCCGCATCGTTTACGACATCGGCAGCGGCATCCGTGGCTTGTTCAGCCGCATCGGTCGCGGCATCCGCCGCCTGTGCAGCCGTATCAGCCGCATCGTTTACGACATCGGCAGC
>JAGRJD010000124.1 GCA_020442915.1 Thiothrix sp.
CTTTGATCACTCGGGTCTTGACACGTAGTATCCAAAAGTTGCCTGAACTGGTTAAGTCATTTTTTAAACAGCCTGAGTGCCAATATATTCTCGGCTGACAATACTTTTAGAAAGGTTAGTAAGCCGCTTTGAGCGGCTCACGAATTTAAAGCCCCCGGCTTTGCCGGAGGTACTTACTTCTTCATCTTGAAAGCCCTGCCCCCAGGCCCTTGAGCCGGCATCTGTCCGGGTCTATAAACAGTCGGGGTGAGGCGGCAAACCAGAGCGCATCACCCCTTCAACGCTTCATAACGCCAGTTTCTGCAGGCGGGAAGCTGCATTCCCGCTTTCCTGCCCGCTGTCTTTTCAACCCAGAACCACACCCTTGCGCAGGATGAAGTTGCCGTAAGGGCGCAGCTCTCCGGTCTGCACCACGGCATAACTCTGGCCTGCACGTTCATAGAAGGCGAAGCGCTCAATGCCGGTACAACCGGTACCCGCCGCCTTGAGGTCCGGCAGGGCTTCCAGTACCACGGACGGCAGCTGTGCCGGATCACCGACCACCTGCATGGACAGCACCGGGTCGGGCTCAAAGGTATCGAGCGGAAACAGGGTGAGTATGGCCCGGAGTGCCACCGGGGCCGGGCAGTCCATGTGCAGCGCATGCCCGAGCACGCTGGTATGTGCCACCGAATGGGCCGGGAAATTGGCATCACTGATTACCAGCTCGTCACCGTGGCCCATTTCGGCCAGCACTTTCAGCAGCTTGGGAGTCAGGAGCGGATCAATTCCTTTCAACATGACAGGTTTCCTCAAATGGGGCCGGTATTATCCACCACCGACAGGGTGGCTGCCACCCCCGGTGCTCGCCTTGTGGCGCATACCTTTGGCCAACCTTTTGCAAAGGTGTATTCCATTTGGCCGGCAGAGCGTATAATGTAAACCCGTTTTATTGACAAGGATTTGATAATCCATGGCACGTGTAACTGTTGAAGACTGTCTGGAACATGCAGAAAATAATTTTGACCTGGTGCTGAAGGCGGCCAAGCGGGCACGGACCATCGCCCAGGGGGGGCAACCCCTGGTTGCGGATGAAGGTGACAAGCCGACTGTCATTGCCCTGCGCGAGATCGCTGCCGGGATGCTGAACAGGCCGCAGGCGGATGAGGATGAGCTGCCGGGGTTTGACCTGTCACTGCTGAAGTAAGCGGAACCGGTAACGGGATGACCCAGATGCTCCCCCTGTCCGATCCGGATGATGCCATGCCTGACACGCCTGAGCGGAGTAATACCGTATCCGGGGTGGCTGCTGCCATACCGGGTCCGGATGATTTCTTTCTCGCAGCCGACCTGATGAACATGGTCGAGCGCTACCTGCCGGAAAGCGATGCCCGACGGGTACACGAGGCCTACAGCCTGGCCAGTCTGGCGCACAAGCATGTGACGCGTAAATCGGGAGAGCCCTACATCACCCACCCGCTGGAAGTGGCACGCATTCTGGCGGATCTGCACATGGATGCGGAAACCCTGTGCGCGGCCCTGCTGCATGACGTGATCGAGGATGCCGACTATACCCGTGCGGACATTGAGTCCCTGTCCGGCCCTGCAGTCGGACATCTGGTGGATGGCGTCACCAAGCTGGAGGCCGTGCGTTTCAGCGACAAGCAGGAAGCCACCATCGCCAGCTTCCAGAAAATGATGCAGGCCATGACGGATGATTTTCGGGTGGTGCTGATCAAGCTGGCCGACCGCCTGCACAACCTGCGCACGCTGGGATTCAAGAATCCGGCTTCACAACGGCGCATTGCGCGCGAAACCATCAGTATGTACATCCCGCTGGCCAGTCGCATGGGGCTGAACAAGCTGCGGCGGGAAATGCAGCTGCTGGCCTTTCAGCACCTGTACCCCTGGCGCAGCCGGATATTGCAGAAGTCCCTGGACCGTTATTTCGAGATCAATGACCCTTTTCTGCAGGCCCTGATCGGCAATGTGAGCAACAGCATGGCTGACAGCATTCCCGGCAGCATGGTGTTCCTGTGGAAGAAGAATCTCTACCGCATTTATGAGCGCATCCGCCGCTATGGACGCCGTTTTGACTGTAACCGTGAAGTGCTGAATGTGCGGGTGGTGGTCAAGACCATGGACGAGTGCTATCGGGCACTGGGCATCCTGCATTCGCTGTATCCGCCCAAGATCGGCAGTTTTTACGACTTTATCGCCTCACCCAAGACCTATGGTTTTCAGGCCCTGCAGACCGTGGTGCTGACCAGCAGCAAGCAGGCGGTACGGTTCCAGATCCAGACCCGTTACATGTATGAGGTGGAGCAGTACGGGATTGCAGCCCAGTGGCGCTCACCCGACCTGTACTCCGAGCGCAAGCGCAGTGTCACCCAGGAGGCGCTGGAGGCTTGGCAGGAGCAGGTGCGTGAGCTCGGCACCCGTGCCAGCAATGCCAGTGAATTTTATTCCGACATGCAGGCCGACCTGTTCCTGACCGAGATTTATGCCTTTACACCACGCGGGGAAGTCAAGGAATTTCCACGCGGGGCCACGGTGCTGGACTACGCCTATGCCATTCATACTGACGTGGGCGAGCACTGTGTGGCAGCGCGCATTGATGGTGAGGAAGTCCCGCTGCGTACCCGGATTCCGAACGGGGCCACCATCGAGATCATTACCGACCCGTCCACCAGCCCGCAACCCGCCTGGCTCAATATGGTGGTGACGGCCCGGGCTCGTTCCAACATCCGGAACTGGTTACGCCAGCAACGTCAGTCCGAGCGCATTGAGCTCGGGCGGCAGCTGTTGAACCAGTCGCTGCAGAATCGCGGCTCCAGCCTGGAAAGTATCGGTCAGGGAAAGCTGGCGGCACTGGTGCGGCAGTTCAAGCTCCAGAATCCGGACGAGCTGTTTCTGGCCATTGCCCAGCGTGAACATTGCCACAAGCTGCTGGCCCAGCGGCTGCTGGGACTGGCGGGACAGGCGGAGACCGAGGAATCTGCCGGTGTACCGCTGCTGGTTCGGGGGGCTTCCGGCATGATGATCCATTTCAACCATTGCTGTTACCCCCTGCCGACCGAGCCGATTCAGGCGCGGCTGGACACCAGCAGCGGGCTGGAAGTGCACCGTGACGGCTGCCCGGTGCTGCTGGGTTCCACCAGTCCCGCCTCGATCCTGAGCGTGGCCTGGGCTGATGACTGGATGGCGGGCGGGCAGGCTTTTCTGACCGGTATCCGGACCCGTGCCTACAATGTGGTCGGTGTGCTGCATCACATTACCGAACTCATGCATGACCTCAAGGTCAACATCGAGTCCATCCATACCAGCGGTGACCAGAACATCAAGGATACCGAATGGGAGTTGTGGGTACGGGATCTGTCCCACCTGCAGGAAACCATGCGCCAGATCGAGCATGTGCCTTCCATTATCCATGTCCAGCGCATTCAGGAGACACCGGTAAGCCCGATGGCCGAGCCGTTTGATGACTGAAACCGGCTGCCCGTTCCCTCTCGCCCACAGGTGCTGCATATGCCCCCCCAGTTCCAGCGTCACATTGCTGCTGTTGATCTTGGTTCCAACAGTTTTCACATGATCATCGTCCGCGTGGACGAGGGCGGGCATGTCCTGGTGCTGGATCGCCTGCGGGAATCGGTACGTCTGCGTGCTGGCCTGGACAAGCGCAGGCACCTGGACCCGGTGGTGCAGCAGCGGGCACTGGAATGCCTGCAGCGCTTCGGGGACCGTATCCACCGTTTTCCATCGGCTGATGTGGCTGCCGTCGGGACCAATACCCTGCGTCAGACCCGCAATGCGCGTGAGTTTCTGGATCAGGCCGAGCTGGCCCTCGGGCACCCGGTTTCGGTTATCAGTGGCCATGAGGAGGCACGCCTGATCTACCTGGGTGTCTCACATGCCCTGGCGGAGCAGGCCACGGAAAAGCGCTTTGTCATGGATATCGGTGGCGGCAGTACCGAGCTGATCATCGGGCAGGGGCATGAACCCCTGGAAATGGAAAGCCTGCACATGGGGTGTGTCAGCAACAGCCTGAAATACTTTCCGGATGGCCGTCTGGAGCGCAGCTGCTGGAAAAAGGCCCTGACAGCCGCCCGGCTGGAGCTGGTGCCTGTCCAGCAGAGTTTTCAGGACATCGGCTGGGAAACGGCGACCGGAGCTTCCGGCACCATCAAGGCGGTGCTGAAGGCGATCCAGCAGTGCGGGCTGGGCCAGTTCGGCATCACGCTGGAAGGTATGCAGGGCCTGCGTGAACGCATGCAGGATGCCGGGCAGCTGGGCCGACTCAACCTGCCGGGCCTGTCGGACGAGCGCAAGCCGGTGTTTGCCGGCGGGCTGGCGATCCTGATCGCCACTTTCGAGGCGCTGGGCATCCGTGAGATGCAGGTCTCCGACGGGGCCTTGCGTGAAGGGCTGGTCTACGACCGCATCAGTCGTTTCCGGCATGAGGACATGCGCGAAAAGACGGTGGCTCATCTGCAGAAACGCTTCCAGATTGAGGTCCGGCACGCCACCGCGGTGCGCGCAACCGCACTGGACCTGTTTGAGCGTTGCCGTGAGGCATGGGACCTGCCGGAGGCCCTGCGCGAACTGCTGGGCTGGGCGGCGGACCTGCATGAGCTCGGGCTTTCGGTGTCGCACAGCGGTTATCACAAGCATGGTGGTTATCTGCTGGAACACCTGGATCTGGCCGGTTTTTCCACCGAAGAGCAGCACTGGCTCAGCCTGCTGGTGCGGACCCACCGGCGCAAGCTTGCGGCCAGGCTGTTTGAGTCCGTGGAGTCGGCCCGTTACCGTCATGCCATCTCCCTGAGTGTATTGCTGCGGCTGGCGGTGCTGCTGCAGCGCTCGCGTGCGCGTCAGCCGGTGGTGCTGGAACGCATTCAGGTGGAGCGCAGGACCCTGGGACTGGTGTTTGCCTTTGCGGATGGCAATGAGCAGCGTCCGCTGCTGGTGGCTGATCTGGAGCAGGAAAAGGATTATCTCAAGCAGGTCGGCATCAAGCTGCGTTATTCCGGTGTTTCGGTCTGAGTACGGTTTTCAGTTCTGCGGCTTTTCCGGGCGATAGGCTTCCCGGGCCTTTTCAAACATCTGGCCGGCATAATGGCTGACCGGGCCGGTCTCGGTGAACAGGGTGCGCCGGAAGCGGTCCAGTATCGACCGGGCCGGCTCCATTTGCAACTGTTCGGGCAGCCAGGCCAGTTCCACCCCGTTCAACAGTCGGTATTCAGCATAATGATTGGCTTCCAAGGCTGCGTTCCATTGGCGCAGGGTCTGCTCCAGCCGTGGTCTGAGCACCGGCAGCTGCTGCATGTACTGCCTGAGCTGACTGATGCCGGTCAGTATCTGCCGGCGTTGCTGCTGCAGGGTCTCCAGCCTTTCATCCATGTCATTGCTGGCCTGCCGGCTTACCCATTCCTGCAGCCGCTGCCGGTTCCGGGTGCTGTAGGAGGTGATTTTCCCGGCCAGATAGGCCGGGATGTGCTGGCTCTGGAACAGGCGGGTGGCACGCTCCAGGTATTGCTGCAGAATGGCCGTTTCCCGGGCCTGGCGGTCCACACGGTCGGCTCGTACATCCTGTGTCAGTGCCGCCAGCCGTTCGGCAACCGGCTCAAAGCGGGTGGTCGCGTAATCGGGGTCACCGGTACGGTAGTGGACCCAGAACTCCATCAGCTGGCGGTTGGCGGCCTGGTAGTGTGCCTGCAGTTTGTGGTAGCTGCCCAGTGTGCTGTCATAAAGCTCCCGCAGCAGGGCACGCTGTTTCGGGGCTTCCTGTGCCAGAATGGAAATCCGGTTGGCCTGTGCCTCCAGGTTTTTGATGTCCTGATACAGGTACCTGCGCTGGGTATAAAGTTCGGGGAAATATTTTTCCTCGAAAACGTGGAGTTGCTCCTGCTCTGAAAGTGGCGTCGGGGCGGTTGCCGGAGCGGATTGCATGGCGGCTGTTACAGGAGGAGGGGAGGGCGTGTTACCCAGTTGCGGGCTGCTGGCTGCGTTTGCCGGAGCGGGCTGCGTGCCGGCTGGTGAACCTGCAGTGGCGGTAGTGGTTGCCGGGAGATTCCGGGTTTCACGCCAGGCATTGATCCTGAAACCGTACAGGGCACCGATAAAGGCCAGCAGGGCCATCAGTGCTGCAGCCAACAGGATGCGCTGCTCCGGGGGCATTCCGATGCCGCCCAGCAGCCGTAGCAGCCCCTGCCCGAGGTAGATCAGGCCGGCCAGCAGGCCCAGCAGGTAAATGATGAGAATGATGTCCGCAAACAAACCGTGACTCCTTGGTACTCCGCCTGATTTTAGCTGCTTGCCGGTAGGACGTCATGTCTGGAGCCGGGGCGGTGGACGGGGTGCGCAGGCATCCGGAAAAATTATGCCGGACAGTGCTTGACATCCCCCGGCTGAAAAGTTTTAATAGCGCCCTCAATGGCTAGGTAGCTCAGTCGGTAGAGCAGCGGACTGAAAATCCGCGTGTCGGCAGTTCGATTCTGCCCCTGGCCACCAGTATTCCAGAAACCAGCCGGAAACGGTTGGTTTTTTTGTTGCCAGCCTCCCTTGCCGGTGTAATTGCATGCCTGGTGCCGGTTAAGGTCCATGTGTTACCCGTCAGCCTTTCTGTCTGCTGCCTGCGTTTTTCCGCCATCCCTGTAACCAGAGCATTCATTTACAGATGATTTTTTCTTTGCATTCAGGCAGCAGGGTTCATATAATCGCGCGCTTATGTCAGACAGGTTGCCCATAGAAATCAATCCTTGGCGCTTGATAGAGCAGCGTCGGCAGCTGCACGGCGTCCTGCCGCTTGCGCAGTTGCCGCGTGTGCAGGAAGTGACGGTTGCCGATACGGCAGGGGAATTCGAGGTCAGCCTGGATTTCCTGACGTCGGAATCCGGCCTGCCCATGATCGAGGGTTGGGTACGGGGCCGGCTGGAGCTGGTGTGCCAGCGTTGCCTGGAGCCTATGTCACAGGCTGTGGATGCAGTGGTCCGGGTGGTATTGACGGCATCCCAGACCGACCGCCAGCCCGAGGAAGCCGGGTATGAGTTGTGTATCGTGGACGATGAGCGCCTGCATCTCCCGGATTTTGTCGAGGATGAGATTCTGCTGGCCCTGCCGGCTTCACCCCGGCATGAATCCTGCGAGCCCGCCCGCCCCCTGCAGGAGGTGAGTGCGGTGGAACTGGCTGAAATTGAAGGGCAGGGGAGAGCCAATCCCTTTGCCGCATTGAAAAATCTGAAAGATTGGAACAAGACGGAGTAAAAACCCATGGCAGTCCAGCAAACCCGTAAATCACGTGCCAAGCGTGGCATGCGCCGTGCACACGATGCACTCGGCAATCCGACCCTGTCGGTGGACCCGGTCACCGGTGAAACCCATCGTCGCCATCACATGACTGCAGACGGTTTTTACCGTGGACGCCAGATCATCAACAAGGCGGTGGATGTCGAAGACGACGAGCAGGATTAATGCCCTGCATCCTGTGTACAGGGGGTTATCGTACCGGGTCAGCGTGCTGTAACAGCATCAAGAATAAAACCATGATCGCGGGCTTTGACCCGCGATTTTTTTGCAGGAGTCTGCATGAGTACTGCCTATCGCATTGCGCTGGATGCCATGAGTGGGGATCACGGCCTGTCCGCAGTGGTTCCGGCTGCCCTGGCTGCCCTGAAGGACTTTGATGATGTTCACCTGATTCTGGTGGGGGATGAGCGCCAGATCCGGGATGCAATGACACAGCACGGGGCCGGCAAGCCGGAACGGCTGCAGGTCCGGCATGCCTCCGAAGTGGTGGCCATGGACGAGCTGCCGGCAGCGGCGCTTAAAAAGAAAAAGGATTCATCCATGCGGGTGGCCATCAATCTGGTGCAGGCGGGGGAGGCTGATGCCGTGGTCAGTGCCGGCAATACCGGTGCCCTGATGGCGACGGCCCGTTTTGTCCTCAGGACCCTGCCTGGCATTGACCGTCCTGCCATCTGCACCGCCATTCCTTCCATGCAGGGCCATACCCACATGCTGGACCTGGGGGCCAATGTCGATTCTGCAGCCGAACACCTGTACCAGTTTGCCCTCATGGGTTCGGAGCTGGTGCGCTCGGTGGACAACAAGCCCGCACCCCGGGTGGCCCTGCTGAATATCGGTGAAGAGGCAATCAAGGGGAATGAGCAGGTCAAGGCGGCCAACCGGCTGCTGCAGGACTCCCCCCTGAATTACACCGGTTATGTGGAAGGCGACGGCATTTATCTGGGCAGTGCGGATGTGATTGTCTGCGACGGTTTTGTCGGCAATGTGGCGCTCAAAACCAGCGAAGGGCTGGCCAAAATGGTCAATAACCGCCTCAAGGCCGGGTTCACGCGCAATGCCCTGACCCGTCTGGCCGGACTGGTATCACTTCCGGTACTGTCAGGTTTTCGTAAACAAGTTGATCCCAGGCGTTATAATGGTGCCAGTCTGCTGGGCTTGCGGGGCATCGCCATCAAGAGTCATGGCGGGGCTGACAGTCTGGCGTTTGCGAACGCCATCGGTATCGCCCGCACGGAAATCATTCAGAAGGTTCCGCAACGCATCAGTGACCGGGTTACTGAACTCTTAAACAAGAGATAATACCAATGCCATTTTCACGGATTGCCGGTACCGGGGGGTATCTGCCTCCCCAGATTGTCACCAACCAGGATCTGGAACGGTTGGTGGATACCACGGATGACTGGATTGTCGAGCGTACCGGGATTCGCCAGCGCCATATCGCCAAAGCGGAGTGCGCCAGTGATCTGGCCCTGCCGGCGGCACAGCGGGCGCTGGAAATGGCCGGGCGCCGGGCAGACGAGGTGGATCTGATTGTGATGGGAACCTCAACCCCCGATCTGGTGTTTCCCAGTACCGCCTGCCGCCTGCAGCACAAGCTCGGCATCAGTCAGTGTGCTGCGCTGGATGTGAATGCGGCCTGCTCCGGTTTTGTCTATGCCCTGAGCGTGGCTGACAGTTTCATCCGCAGCGGCACATATCAATGCGTACTGGTGGTCGGTTCCGAGGTCATGAGCCGGCTGATGGACTGGTCGGACCGCACCACCTGCGTGCTGTTCGGTGACGGGGCCGGGGCGATGCTGCTGGAGGCCAGCACCGAGCCGGGTATCTTCTCCACCCACATCCATTCCGATGCGGCTTACGAGGAGCTGCTGTATGTGTCCGGAGGGGTTTCCTGCGCCGTGGACCCGGCTGCTCAACACGGTGCTTTTCTGCGCATGAAGGGTAATGAGGTGTTCCGCTTTGCCGTCAATACCCTGGGGCGGATTGTCGATGAAACCCTGGAGGCCAATGGCATGCGCCGGGAGGACATCGACTGGCTGGTGCCACATCAGGCCAATATCCGCATCATTCAGGCTACTGCCAGAAAACTCAGGCTGCCGATGGAGAACGTGGTGCTGACCGTGGAACGCCATGGCAATACCTCCTCAGCCTCGATTCCGCTGGCCCTGGACGAGGCGGTACGCGATGGGCGCATCCGGCGCGGGGACAATATCCTCATGGAGGCTTTTGGCGGCGGTTTCACCTGGGGTTCGGCCCTGGCGCGCTTCTGAGCCGGGCATGGGGCTGGAGGTCGAACACAAGTTTCTGGTCTGTTCCGATGCCTGGCACCGGGATGTGAGCCGCTCCTGCCGCTTTCGTCAGGGCTATCTGGGTGACAGTCCCGCTGCTTCGGTACGGGTGCGCATTGAAGGCGAGCAGGCCAACCTCAACATCAAGGGCATGACCATCGGGGTGCAGCGGCCTGAGTTCGAGTATCCGGTTCCACTGGCCGATGCGGATGCCCTGCTGGATCAGCTGTGCCGGAAGCCCCTGATTGAAAAGATACGCCATTTTGTCCCTTTTGCCGGGCACATCTGGGAAGTGGATGTGTTCCTCGGAGACAATGCCGGGTTGGTGGTGGCCGAAATCGAACTGGAGGCCCCCGGTGAGGCTTTTTCACTGCCGCCCTGGGCCGGGGCTGAAGTTTCCGGCCTGGTGCGTTATTACAATGTCAGCCTGGTCAGTTACCCTTATCGGGACTGGACGGCAGAAGAGCGGGCCGGGCACGGCTGAGCACCTGCCCGTACTACGGCAGGCTGCTTCTGCCTTCAGTGCGGGATGCTGTGCAGCACCCGGCTTTTTTCAAAGTAAACCGAAAAGCTACCGTAATTCCAGACCGTGATTCTGGGCCAGTGTTTTTTGATCTGCCCTTTGGAGGTGCGGGTGGAGGATGGCTGGCCATAGCGCGCCTGCACCTGTTTCATGCTCATGCCCCGTGCCGGGTAGGCCTGGGATGAGGAGACTGCCACCATGCGTGCGTTCCGCTCCGGGCCGGGGACTGCGGCATGAACCGGGATGGCAGCAAGGATCAGGCCGGCGGTCAGCAGGGTTTTCAGGATACTCATGCGGATTACTCCTGTCGGGTGTTGTTGTCGGGTAATTTTAAGCTGAGATTTAACTGTTCTACCGGTACAATCGCCACCCATGTTTACACCACTGGAATTATTCATCGGCCAGCGTTACACGCATTCAAGGCGAAGGAACCGCTTTATCTCCTTCATCTCGTTTGCTTCCATGCTGGGCATCATGCTCGGGGTTATGGTGCTCATCACCATCCTGTCCATCATGAACGGGTTCGAGAAGGAACTACGCAGCAGAATACTGGGGGTGGTTTCCCATGTCACGATTTCCGGGACGGATGGCAGACTGGCAGGCTGGGAGGCGCTATCGGGCAGACTGGAGCAGGTAGCGCATGTCACCGGAGTGGCTCCCTTCATCAAAAAGCAGGTCATGATCACCCATGACAACCTGATGCGCGGGGTGCAGGTGCAGGGCATCGACCCTGCCCGTCAGGGCCAGGTCAGTGAAATGAACCTGCGCATGCTGGAGGGGGGATTCGACAGCCTGGTGCCACGGGGTTACGGCATTGTGCTCGGGGTGGGACTGGCCAATTACCTGCGGGTGTTTCCGGGCGACAAGGTCACGGTGATTTCGCCCCAGGTCCAGGTGACGCCTGCCGGGCTGCTGCCGCGCCTGCGCCGTTTCACCGTGGTCGGGATTCACGAATTCGGCATGCAGGAATATGACAACATGACCGCTTTTATTGAACTGGGTGATGCGGCGCGCCTGTTCCGCTTCGGGGATGAGGTCAGCGGCATGCGCCTGAAGCTGGATGACCTGTTCGAGGCCCCGGTGGTGGCGGCAACCCTGCAGAACGAGCTGGGGGACGGGTATGAGGTCATGGACTGGGGGCGTGAGCATGGCAGTTTCTTTCAGGCCGTGCGTACCGAAAAAGTAGCCATGGGCCTGATCCTGTTTCTGGTGGTGGCGGTAGCCCTGTTCAATCTGGTGGCCTCACTGGTGATGGCGGTCAAGGACAAGGAATCCGACATTGCCATCCTGCGTACCTTCGGGCTGGAGCCACGGCGGGTGATGCATATTTTCATGATCCAGGGTAGCATCATCGGTGTTTTCGGCACCCTGGTCGGTGTACTCTGCGGTGTGCTGCTGTCGCTCAATATCCACACCATCGTCCCGCTGATTGAAGGGCTGATCGGACGCAAGATTTTTCCGGAAGACCTGTTTTACATCAGTGAAATTCCCTCCGACCTGCACTGGGATCAGGTGATCTGGATCGGCATGGCCGCACTGGTGTTCGCAGTGCTGGCCACCCTGTACCCGGCCTGGCGGGCGGCGCGCGTGCATCCGGTGGAGTCCCTGCGTTATGAGTAGGATGCGCAGGCTCGCACTGTTTCAACCGCTGGAGCTGGCTGTCGGGCTGCGCTATACCCGCGCCCGGCGCAGGAGCCAGTTTGTGTCCTTCATTTCGCTGGTGTCCATGATCGGCATTGCCATCGGGGTACTGGTACTGGTGACCGTGCTTTCGGTCATGAACGGCTTTGAGCAGGTCATGCGTGAGCGCATGCTGGGGCTGGTGGCCCATGTCACGGTCTCGGAGTCGGATGCCAGCATCAGCGACTGGCGGGGCCTGCGTGCAAAACTGCTGCCGTTTCCACAGGTGGCGGCGATATCGCCTTTCATTGAAAAGACCGTGCTCCTGAACCGGGGCGATGAGGCCCGCGGCGTACTGCTGCAGGGCATCGACCCGACGCTGGAGGCCGATGTGGGATCGGTGTTCCGGCATGTGGAGGCTGGGGACATGCATGAGCTTGTGCCCGGAAGTTACGGTATTGCCATTGGTGCTCCGGTTGCCAGGGAGCTGAAGGTCAAGGTCGGTGATCCGGTGATGCTGGTGAGCCCGGCGGCGGATGCCGACCTGACCGCAGGCATTCCCGAGCTACAGCGTTTTTATGTCAGGGCCATTTTCCGCATGGACCTGCAGCAGTATGATGCCGCCTTTGCCTATGCCAACATCGAGGATGTGGCTCAGGCCCTGCACTTCGGGTCCGAAGTCACCGGTCTGCGCATCCGCCTGCATGATGTGTATCAGGCCCTGAATGTGCGTCAGGCGATTCTGGATAGCCTGGGGGCTGAGTATCCCGAGCTTTGGGTCAGTGACTGGACCTACCAGAATACCAATTTTTTCAAGGCCATTCAGATGCAGAAAAGCGTGATGTTCATCATTCTGCTGCTGATTGTGGCGGTGGCGGCTTTCAATCTGGTTTCGACGCTGGTGATGGTGGTGAACGACAAGGAAGGGGACATTGCCATCCTGCGTACCCTGGGGCTGTCGCCGGGGGGCGTGATGCGCATCTTCATGGTGCAGGGTACCCTGATCGGGGTGATCGGCACCCTGGCGGGGGTGGTGGCGGGACTGCTGCTGGCTGCGAATGTGGATGTGATCGTGCCCTGGATTGAACGCCTGGCCGGTATCCATTTCATCAATGCCGAGGTGTACCAGATCAGCGAGCTGGTGGCACGTGTCAATGCTGGCGATGTGTTCATGATTGCGGTCAGCGCCTTGCTGATGGCGGTGCTGGCAACCTGTTATCCGGCCTGGCGCGCCTCGAAAGTACAACCGGCTGAGGCCCTGCGATATGAGTGATAAAAACATGGATCCGGCGGTTGTCATTGCCTGCCACGGGCTTGGCAAGCATTACCGTGAAGGCAGCCTGGATGTGGAAGTGCTGAAGGCGGTGGACCTGAGCGTGCAGCGGGGGGAAACCCTGGCGATAGTCGGTAGCTCCGGCAGTGGCAAGAGCACCCTGCTGCATCTGATGGGCGGGCTGGATTTGCCGACGACCGGCCATGTGGCGGTCATGGGACAGCGCATGGACCAGCTTTCCGATACGAATCGGGGCCGTCTGCGCAACCGCTCGCTGGGCTTTATCTACCAGTTTCATCACCTGCTGCCGGAGTTCACGGCTCTGGAAAATGTGGCCATGCCCCTGTTGATCCGGGGTGAGAAAGTGGCCGCAGCGGCGGCACAGGCTGCCACGCTGCTGGAGCAGGTCGGGCTGGGGCCGCGTCAGGATCACAAGCCGGCCCAGCTTTCCGGTGGAGAGCGTCAGCGGGCAGCCATTGCCCGTGCCCTGGTTACGCGCCCGGATGCGGTGCTGGCAGATGAGCCGACCGGCAATCTGGACCAGAATACGGCGGAACAGGTATTCGAACTGATGCAGGCGCTGAACCGCGAGCTGCAGACCGCGTTCGTGATCGTGACCCATGACCTCAGTCTGGCAGGGCGCATGGGACGTGCACTGCGTCTGCAGGAAGGGCGTCTGGAAGCGGTCTGAAGGTACGCGGATCGTGGCGGGTCAACCCCCCCGCCCCGCATCGTCAGACACCGCAAGGCATGGATACGTTCAGGATGGCTGGTCCGGGGCCTCGGCATCGAGCTTCAGGCTGTCAACATTTCCGTCGGCATCAACATTCAGGCGGGTCAGCATCTGTTCGGCTTCTTCCAGGCTGACATCATAGCGCTCCTGCAGCTTGCCCAGCAGTGCTTCAATTCTGCCGTTGATCTCCGCCATGTCGTTGTGGGTCAGTTCACCGAATTTCTGCCGCACGGTTCCTTCCAGTTGGTACCATTTGGCTTCAAGTATTGTTTTCATGTCCATTGTGGCCGGCTCCTTGTTCAGTTGGGGGCATCTGGACTGATTCTAGCCCGTCAGCATCGCCTGCGAAAGGGCCCGGTGACGGCGCAAGGGTTCCTGCAGGTCCAGGGTCAGCAGTTGGCCATCCTGCACCACCACCTTGCCATGAATCATGGAAAAATCGACCTGGAATGCATGGCAGAACACGGCAGCTGCTACCGGATCATGTCCGGCCCCGGCGTACTGGAGGCGATTAAGGTCGATGGCGATCAGGTCAGCAGCCTTGCCCGGCTCCAGTGCGCCGATATCCTCGCGCCCGAGGACTGCTGCCCCGCCACGGGTCGCCAGCCACAAGGCCTCACGGGCCGACAAGGCTGCCGGATCACCGGCAAAGCCTTCGCGCCCACCCAGAGGCATGTTGTCGGCATATACTTGCGGGGCTATGCGCTGGATCAGCAGTGCCTGACGGGCTTCCGCCAGCAGGTGGCTGCCATCATTCGAGGCCGAACCATCCACGCCCAGGCCGACCTTGACCCCGGTACGGCGCATTTTCGGAACCGGGGCAATGCCGCTGGCCAGGCGCATGTTGCTGCTCGGACAGTGCGTAATGCCGGTACCGCTCCGGGCAAACTGTTCAATCTCGCGGGTGTTCATGTGAACACAGTGTGCATGCCAGCAGTCGCATCCGGTCCAGCCCAGCGCGGCCACATAATCCACCGGACGCATCCCGAATTTTTCCAGACAGAAACGTTCTTCATCCAGCGTTTCGGCCAGATGGGTGTGCAGGTGCACCCGCCGGTACTGGCGTGCCAGTGCGGCACTTTCACGCATCAGGTCGGCGGTGACCGAAAACGGTGAGCACGGGGCCAGCACCAGCCGCAGCATGGCGTAATCCTCCGGGTCATGGTAAGTCTCGATCAGGCGTTGTGAATCCTTCAGGATGGCCGCCTCGTTTTCAGTCACCCGGTCCGGTGGCAGGCCGCCCTGGCTTGCTCCCAGTGACATGGAACCGCGGGCGGCATGAAAGCGGATGCCGATTTCCCGGGCCGCCCGGATCTGGCTGTCCAGGGTGCAGTCATTGGGATAAAGGTAAAGGTGGTCACTGCTGGTGGTACAGCCCGAGAGCATCAGTTCCGCCAGCCCGGTGAGGGTGCTGATGTACACGCCTTCATCGGTCAGGCGTGCCCAGATGGGATACAGCGTCTTGAGCCAAGTGAACAGGTCGGCATCCTGCGCCACCACCCGGGTCAGGGTCTGGTACAGGTGGTGGTGGGTATTGACCAGCCCCGGCAGCACCAGGTGGTCGGTGAGGTCGATCACCTGATCCGCTTCGGCAGGCAGGGTGGCCATGGGGCCGACCTTGCGGATACGGTGATCCTCGATGTAGATGCCGGCAGCGGGGATCTCACGCCCGGCATCATCAAAAGTGGCAATCAGGGCGGCATTTTTCAGAAGCAGGCTGGGCATGGCAGAATCCTTGGATGAGGGGCTGGTACCTTGTTGTAAGGTAAGCAGAGCAGTTTGTAAACAGGAGGATACGCGAGGAGGCCGCTATAATGAAGTGCATTCCGGTATTGTTCTGATGGAGTCTGAAGCATGAAGTCACTGCCACAGCCACTGGGGCCGAGACAGACGGTGGAGCTGAAAGGGGGACGGCTGCGTGTCCTGCCCCATGCACTGTTGGCCGCAGTGAGTCTGGAGCCGCCGTTGACCCCGGATGCCGATCTGGCGCTCAGGATCGACCTGCTGGCGGATGCGGCTGCCGGGCCGGATGCCACAGGCATCGGCGCCGTCAGCCCGACCCATCCCCTGCAGCTGGAGCTGGCGGCGGCCCCCGCAGCCGGACAGGGTGAGGAGCTGCTGGCTTATACACGCGAGCAGGGGATACTGCTGCCGCTGGGGTATGGCCGTTTCGATCCGGACAGCCGGTGGGCTCATGTTGATATCCCGGTTCTGCCTGAGTCGGAGGCGCTCGCACGGGAGGGCAGCGGCTCCGGACGTTCGTTGCGGATCTTTCTGCGGGAGCTGGTTTATGACCGGCTGCGACTGGAGCAGGAGCCTGCCCGTCTGGCACTGCCACGCTTTGCCAGCCCGCAGGCGCTGGAAGTGTCCGAATACGAGGTGGATGTGGCGCAGATACGGGAGCAGGTCGCTGCCGCCACACAGATTCTGCTATTCATCCACGGTGTTATCGGCAATACCCGCACGATGGCCGGCACGGTTAACCGGCTGGTGGACGGGCAGGCGCTCGGGGCCGGGTTTCTGGTACTCACTTTCGATTATGAAAACCTCAATACCCCGATCCGGGACATTGCCGCCACCCTGCGCAGCAAGCTGACGGCAGTCGGGCTGGGCCGGCAGCATGACAAGGCGCTTACCCTCATTGCCCACTCCATGGGCGGGCTGGTGGCGCGCTGGCTGATTGAAAAGGAGGCCGCTGCCCCGCCGGTCAGCCGGCTTATCATGCTCGGGGTGCCGAACGGAGGCTCTCCCCTGCAGCATATCCGGCAATGGACCCAGGGGCTTTTGACCCTGACCCTGAACGGTATTGCGCTGGTCAAGCTGGCCGGGCTGGGCCTGCCGGTACTGGCGGGCATTCTGGCGCGCGACTATGATACGCTGGACGAGCTGGCCCCTGATTCAGCCACCCTGCAGGCGCTTTATACAGCACCGGACCCGCAGGTTCCCTATGTCATGATTGCCGGGGATACCCGGACGCTGGGGATTGTGCTGGATGACCGTGACAGCCCGCTTAACCGGTTGTTGTCGGTGCTGAAACAGCAGGGGCGGCAGGCGGTGGCCGATCTGTTCACCCGCAACCTGTTCGGGGATGAGCCGAATGACATTGCCGTGGCGCACAGCAGCATGCGGCATCTGGCACCGGGGAGACAGCCCGCCATGACGTTTTATGTGACGGACTGTGACCACCTGTCCTACTTTGAACACCTGCCCGCCATCGAACGGCTGGCACGCCTGTTGCGGGAGCAGGGGAGCCCCTGAAGGAGAATTGATGCCGCTACAACCCACACAACCCAGACCGTTTGCGGAGTCCTGTGAGCAGAACCGTGACCCGATTCTGGCGGTACTGCGCCGCCTGTTTGCCGATCGCCGGCAGGTCCTGGAAATCGGCAGCGGTACCGGCCAGCACGCGGTGTATTTTGCCCGGTACCTGCCCTGGCTGTTCTGGCAGACCAGTGATCAGGCCGAACATCACCCCGGTATCCGGGCCTGGCTCACTGACGCGGCCCTGCCCAATACCGGCCTGCCGTTGCTGCTGGATGTGAGGCAACCGGACTGGCCGGCGCTGGCGGTGGATGCCGTGTTCAGTGCCAATACCCTGCACATCATGAGCTGGCCGGCGGTGGAGGCGTGTTTTGCCGGAGTGGGACGTCTGTTGCCGGCAGGCGGACAATTTGCGGTCTATGGACCGTTCAACTATGGCGGTGAGTATACCAGTGCCGGCAATGCCCGCTTTGACCAGTGGCTGCAGCAGCGTGATCCGGCCAGCGGGGTACGCAATTTTGAAGACCTGGCGCAGCTGGCACAGGCTGCCGGCCTGCATCTGCGCGAAGATGTGGGGATGCCGGCCAACAATCGCATGCTGTGCTGGGAAAAGGCGGGATGGCCGAGGGCTGTTCCGTCAGGGATGGCGTGAATGGCTCCCTGACGGAAACCGGTTTTACAGCCGTTTCAGGGCAACACCGGTCATGACCAGGGTGATGCCGGATGAGAGCAGCTCAATGCCGAGCAGGACCCCCAGGGTGACCAGGGCGGCGGAGAAGCTGTTGGCCAGAATCAGGACCGCCAGAATCAGGGAGATGATGCCGGAAACCAGAACCCAGCCCCAGCCGCTCAGCGGGCGTATCTTGAAGGCATAGTAGATTTTGGCGGCACCGGAAATACCGATCAGCAGGGCGACGGCAAGGGTGAGGCTCACCAGGCCGACCAGCGGGTTTTTCAGCAGAAAGACCCCGAGCAGGATGGAGATGAGGCAGGACAGAATGACCCAGATCCGGGATGAGCCCGGTCCGGCCCGAAAGGCCTGTACACCCTGCAGCAGACCGGTAATGATGAAGGTCCAGCCCGTGATCAGCTCTACGGTCAGGGAGGCGATCATGGGCTTGAACAGGGCCAGCAGGCCGCCGATAACCATGATGATCCCCAGAATCAGGAACCAGTACCAGTCAGCCTTGATTTCCCTGACCAGCGTGGAGAGCGGCTGTATCTGGCCGGTGTTAAGGGTTGATGCACCTTGCATAAAATAACCTCAAAATGGAAGGGTGGTAAACGGGAATGGCCGGCATGAACAGGCATGGGCCGGTAGTGCACCGGGTGTGGGGTATTAAAATTCCAGCACACCCACCAAGCTTAGCAGGTTTGCAGGGATTTGCCTGCCGGATTACCCGGTTTTCGCAGCGGGTATCCCGCCAAAACCGGCACAATGATCCCGTGCCCAGTCAATCATGGCTTCGGCCTCGGTATCCTGATGATCCGGCTTCAGGACAATGAGCGCTTTGACTGTCTCCCCGCGTTTGGCGTCCGTGCTGCCAACCACACACACTTCCTGAATGGCGGGGTGGCGATACAGGACGCTCTCTACCTCGGTCGGCCATACCTTCTGCAACGTACCGTCATCCAGTACCGGCTGTAATTGCGGTAGCAGCTTCTGGGCGCAAAACACGACCTGGCTGCCGGAATCCTGCAACACATACATGACTTCTTCAGCCAGGTTCATGGGGTTGATGGGTACCACCACTGCACCGGCGCGCAAAATGGCATGGAACGGTCTGGAACCTTACGCCTACATCCACTACCTGCTCGAACACACGGCTCAGCCGATACCCTGGAAAAATGGGAAGCGCTGTTGCCTTGGAATGTCCCGCTGGAGCGAATTTCAAAAACAGAGTCCGATTTCCTGCAAGGCAAGTAGGTCGATTTAACGGTGCTTACCCTTCATTTATAATTATAAATTTAATTAATTTGAAATATAAACAAAATCATTGCTTACTTTTTGTGCTTCCGATGTATATTTAAATCCTCTTTTTGGCTACCAACTTAAGTCGGGACGGTTTTTCTGCCAGCGAAGCTCCGCTTGGAGGTCGCGATGGCTCTGGAGCTACGTTACGAGTATGATGGCATGGGTCGTCAGACTAAAATCGACTATCCCGACGGAACCTCCTCAACCAGTGTTTACGATGATGTGGGTCACTTAGTACAAACTGTGGATGTACTGGGTCAGGTCACACGTTATGAGTATGATGACGAGGGGAATCGAACCAAGGCAGTTATGCCAAATGGAGCAACAACCAGTTACGAATATGATGCCTATGGGCGGCTTGTTCGTGAGATTAGCCCTGATCGTGGCGAAACAACTTATGGATATAGTACAGCGGGTGAGTTGGTTTCCAAGCAGGACGCTGAAGGTAATCTGCAACAAACAGAATATGATTTGTTAGGGCGGAAAATTAGTGAGTCCTGGGTGAGTCAGCCTGAACTGAATACACATTATGAGTATGATTCATGCCGTGTTGGTAAGCTCTGCAAAGCAACCTATCATCAAGGTGAGACAATTTACCGTTATAACGATGATGGTTTACTGGCTGAGAAAACCCAAACCATGAATGGTGTCACACTCACGCTGGAAAATGAATACGATGATTATGGACGTATTGTATCGAAAACTTATCCATCCGGTAGAAAAGTCAGTTATCACTACGCGGAACATGGGCACGAACCCAATGCGATCAGTGTGGATGGCAGCCCATTCATTACAGATATTGAGGTTAATGCGGCCAATCAATTAACGGGCTGGAAGTGGGCAGATGGCAGCACTTACCAGCGGACTTATGATCAGGATGGCCGGATTACTGGTTTGCCTTTAGCGGGCTTAACTCAAGCAATTGATTATAACGAGCTAGGGCATATTATACGTTGGTCTGATGGGCAGCAGGTCAAAAACTATGACTATGACCGCATTGGACGTTTGAGTGCTTATAGTGAGTCGAATCCTGCGGGGATTGTGTTACAGCAGCAACTGTTTGACTATGACGCTAATGGTAATCGTACCCAGCAGGTCAATACCTTAAATACAGAACAGCTGGCCGATTACTACACAATCAAGGAAAATACCAATCAGCTATCCTATAAGAATCAGAAGCATTATACTTATGATGCCAATGGCAATCTGACTCAGGATGGTGAGCATAGCTATCACTATAATGCGAAAAATCAGCTGGATAATGTTGATGATCAGTATTTCTATTTTTATGGTACAAACGGTCAGCGTATCCAGAAAGTAACTCCACAAGGTAGTATTTTTTATGCATGGGACGATAATCGTTTGTTTGCTGAGTACGATCAGAATGGTGATTTAGTTTCAGAAACTATTTACCTGGGGTCAATACCTGTCGGAGTTATCAAGGATTCAGAGCTATTCAGGGTATTTGCCTCTCAGGATAATGCACCGAGAGCTATTATTAATCAGTCTGATGAAGTCGTATGGCGTTGGGAATCTGCGCCTTTCGGGGAAGATTCGGCTGATAGTTCACCAAAAAGTGAGTCCGGTTTTGTCTATAATTTGCGCTATCCAGGACAATATTATGATGCAGAGACAGGATTGAACTATAATCATCATCGTTATTATGATGCAAGTATTGGGCGTTATACGCAGAGCGATCCTATGGGATTGGATGGTGGTTTAAATACCTACATCTACGCAAATAACAATCCGATCACATATATTGATAGCAGTGGATTAAAATATACAAAAACCATCACAACATATAATATACAAATTAATGCGTCTATCGCATTGTTTGGAGCAAGCACCCCAACATTGGGATATGATTTGGCACTCAGGTGGAGAACTGGTATCATGAATGATTGGCATGCGGGGGGAACAAGGCGATATCAAGGTACTAAACTCACTAACTTATATAATAAAAGCGTGACTTTTAATGTACAAATGCCTTATGACACAGCTACACCATACAGCTCGCCAGGAGCTGGCCCCTTCTATGCCTATACCAATCATTGGATGGCAGCACAAAATAAGGGTACACAGAATGCAGTTCAGGTTGAACCAGCTGGCTTTAGATCTGTGGTTGAGTATGCTAATGGCTGGAGAGGTCTTTGGGCTTCCGATGAACCTGGAAGAGTAGCCTCTCATGAGTTCGGTCATATTTTAGGGCTAGCTGATCATTATGTCGTAGCTACAAATCAAACATGCCCAGGACATGTTGGACATTTAATGGGAGACTTAGGACCACTTCAGCAACATGAACTGGACAATATGGTTGATTTGGTTCCAGGTGGTTGTTAAAGATATCCCACTAAATAATTAAAAATCAAGGAAGCTCAAGCTTCCTTGATTTAATTTTTCAAAGGAATATTTATGTTAAAAAAAGTAGTTATCACAGTGTTTATGCCGTTGTTCTTATTTGCTGGGTGCATGGCCAACACAAGCTCATCCAACGAAGCTGATCCTACTGTTGGGGACAATGGAATCTCAACTTATACGGGTACCTATACTCGCAGGGTTGCAGGTGGTGGCTTTGTGGATGGAAAAACAGGTCTGTTATGGAGGTTAAGCTTCAGCACCCACAACTTGAAAAAAGAGAGTCAGTTTTCCAAGTTACTGGATACCATACAGCAAGATGCAATTGCAGGTGGTAACGAAGATACCTCAAATATCTTCTATGCCCAGCTAAAAGGAAAACTTGAACCTTATGCAAATCCTAATCCTGATCATCAGATCGGGACAATCTGGATAAGCGATTATACGGAAGTTCGTCGGCCCTACTCGTTCGTACCCAGCAATTGCAACATGCGATTAAAACCCCAAGTCCTTTGCTCCAGCGAAGGTATGGCTCCCTACAGGCTATCTCAGTAATTTATCTGAAGGAAAAACTGGCATAAAAAAAGCACTTCAAATAACGTGGCTGGCTGACTGGCATGGTGATCTTTATCGACACCGATCACATTACAATCACTCATGGTCTTCTTCTCCTATTCATTGAAGCGTTGTCTTATCCAATGATGGCACATTGATGCCGGTTAGGGGGAGGAGACCATTTCATCACTTACTGAGTTTTCGTGTAGTAAAAGGAATATAGCTACGTGGGCACTATTATTGTGGATGAAGTTCTTTCTGTCCGACCAGTACAAAGTGTCATACCTCCTGATTGTTTTAAGACAGGAGTTCCCTGCTCCAGTGATGGAATGATGCCCTATAAAAAATAGCGGTGATCACTGGAGTTTATTTAAAAAACTGGTTTTTATAAAGATTATTTATGGATAAGTTTAAAGCTATGAAGAAATTATTAAAAGTTATTCTGTTGCTGATATTTTTTAATGTATTCTCGTTTAATTATTCCCATGCAACAGTATTATGTGCGCCAAACAATGTTAAAGTAACCACCCGGGCGGCTATTTACCAAGGAACCTATACCTATCAACGGTACAATGCTGCTTTTTATGACTGGAAAATACGCAGAAACTGGAATTTGAATTTTAGTAAGAACCCTGATAAGCAAATGGCCCAAAAATTTTATGACAAGGTCAGGGAAATAAGGTTGGCTGAAAAAGCAAAAGGAAAGGAAAGTAAGTACTATGACCGGCTTTATATAAAGCTGGAGGCGAAGCAAGTCCCTTATCCAAAAGAAGCCGCTCATCGCTGTACTCAGTATGGCTGTGATTGCTCTAAACCCGTTGGATACCTGGATGTTGAGAAAATATTGATAATGAGAGCACAGTAGATAAAGGTGAAGCTATCCGATCCTGCCCACCAACAGTGGACACTTTGCTAAGCGACATTTAATGCCTCAAACGCTGCCGGGCCGGAAGATGTCAACCTGTTTCGGACAGTCAGTTGAGAATTAACTCATTTTTCGGTCGAACAGCGTTGAGTGTTGGGAAGTTCACGGCGGCGGACGCTCCGGCCTCGATCTGTTCAGCTGTGACGGGGTTGATGGTCACTTTTTCCGGCGGTAACGGTACACAGGGCTGGCGTCCGCCAGGACCAGCGCCTCCTTACGAAACGCTGGCGAATGCTGCCTGCGTTTTGTGGCTTTGCTGGCGTTGGTTGTCGATGGCTTTTCTTGTCAGGGTTCACCTCTGTCGCGTAGTGTACTCGCTTAACAGGGTGTCCATCAGTGGTGGGCAGGATCAGGATAATCATTGCATCGTTCAGGCACGTAACTGTTCAACGGCCCTGAGGATTTCCTCTGCGGTAGCCGGTGCGTTCAAGGCCGGATTGATCCGGTAGTCAGCCACACTGGCCACGGCATCGCGGAGGGCGAAGAACACCGACATGGCCAGCATCAGTGGCGGCTCTCCCACGGCCTTGGAGCGGTAGATGGTGGCTTCGCGGTTGGGATTGTTTTCCAGCAGTTCAACCTTGAAGACCGGCGGAATGTCACCTGCCGTGGGAATCTTGTAGGTTGAGGGTGCATGCGTGCGCAGACGGCCATCCGCATCCCAGTGCAGCTGTTCGGTGGTCAGCCAGCCCGCCCCCTGAATGAAGCCCCCTTCGATCTGCCCCAGATCCAGGGCCGGGTTGAGCGGGTCGCCCACGTCGTGCAGGATGTCAGTACGCAACAGCCGGGATTCTCCGCTCAGGGTGTCAATCACCACTTCCGACACCGCAGCCCCATAGGCAAAGTAGTAAAAGGGCCGCCCGCTCATGGTTTCGGGGTCGTAGTGAATCTTCGGGGTTTTGTAAAAGCCGGTGGCCGACAGCGGAATCCGGTGAAACCAGGCCATATGCGCCAGTTCGGCAAAACCGAGTGCCGTGCCGTTGTCAAGGTGAACGCTGTCATCGGCAAAGCGGATGGTGGTTTCCGGTACACCAAAATGTTCAGCCGCAAAACGGCTCAGGCGCTGACGCAGTTCAGTAGCGGCATTGCATGCGGCCATGCCGTTGAGGTCGGAGCCGGAAGAGGCGGCGGTAGCGGAAGCATTCGGCACCTTGTCGGTTGTTGTTGCCGTGCAGCGGATCCGGGACAGCGGGATACCCAGTTCCTGTGCCACCACCTGTGCCACCTTGGTGTACAACCCCTGTCCCATCTCGGTACCACCATGGTTGAGCTGTACCGTGCCGTCATTGTAGATGTGGATCAGGGCACCTGCCTGATTGTAAAACGTGGCCGTAAAGGAGATGCCGAACTTGACCGGGGTCAGGGCAATGCCTTTTTTCAACCAGCGGTTCTTGCGGTTGAAGGCCCGCACCGCCTCACGCCGCTGCCGGTAGCCGGCATTTTCAGCCAGCTGTGCGGCAAGTTCCGGCATGATGTTGTCTTCCACCACCATGCCATAGGGGGTGATATTGCGTGTATTGGTGCCGTAGAAATTGCGGGTGCGGACCGCCAGCGGGTCCAGCCCCAGCGTGCGCGCAATGTCATCCAGCACGTACTCAATCGCCATCATGCCCTGTGGGCCGCCAAAGCCGCGAAAGGCGGTATTGGACTGGGAGTGGGTCTTGCAGCGGTAGGATACGATGTCCACCTGCTCCAGGTAATAGCTGTTGTCGGCATGGAACATGGTACGGTCATTGACCGGTCCGGACAGGTCGGCGGAGATGCCGCAGCGGGAGGCATAATCCAGCTGCAGACCCTGAATCAGGCCCTGATCATCAAAGCCGACCTCATAGCGGATATCAAAGCAATGGCGCTTGCCGGTCAGCAGCATGTCATCATCCCGGTCGACCCGGTATTTCACTGCACACCCGGTCTGCTGCGCCAGCAGCGCCGCCACACAGGCAAAAAACAGTGGCTGGCTTTCCTTGCCACCGAAACCGCCCCCCATGCGCCGGCATTCCACCACAATGTCCTTCTGGCTGCGTCCGAGAAAGACCGCCAGCCCCTCCTGGACATGGTGTGGATGCTGGGTCGAACTGTAGACCAGCAGGTCGCCATCTTCACGGGGCAGGGCGAAGGCGATCTGGCCTTCGAGGTAGAACTGTTCCTGGCCACCGAGAAAAAAGCCGCCACTGAGCCGGTGTGGTGCCTGAGCCAGCGCCTGGGCGGCATCGCCCCGCTTCAGGGTCTTGGTCGGCAGCACAAACTGCTGCTGTGCCACGGCGGTACGGATGTCCAGATTGTGTGGCAGCACTTCGTATTCAATTTGAGCCAGCCGGACTGCCCGGCGGGCAGCTTCCACTGAGGTGGCGGCCACCGCGAACAGGCACTGGCCGAGAAATTCCACCCGCTCATGGGCAAAAACCGGCTCGTCTTTGGCCGGTCCTCCCATGTGGTTTGCACCCGGTACGTCGGCTGCCGTGATCACGGCCACCACACCCGGCGCAGCGCGTACCGGGTTCAGGTCCATACCGAGCAGGCGGGCATGGGCGTGCAGGCTCATCCCGACAGCCGCGTACAGGGTATCCACCGGCTCCGGCAGGTCATCAATATAACGTGCCTCACCACTGACATGCAGGTGGGCACTGTCATGGGGCGGTGCGGTTCCGACAGGGTTCATGCGCTGGCCTCCACGGCATGTATGTCAACGGTGGCATTACCGGTTTCCGGGCCGGTTTCCAGATAAAACCGGTGCAACAGGTTCTGTGCCACCTGCAGGCGGTAGGTGGCGGAGGCCCGCATGTCGCTGATGGGGCTGAAGTCCTGTGCCAGGGCACACCGGGCATGCGCCAGGGTGGCCGGATTCCACGGCTGCCCGTGCAGGGCGGCTTCACAATGGCGGGCACGCCGGGGAATGGCCGCCATGCCGCCCATGGCAATACGGATGCTGTCAACCCGCTGCTCCCGCAGCGTCAGGGCGAATGCAGCACAAACGGCAGAAATATCCTGCTCGAAACGTTTGGAAATTTTCCAGCAGCGCAGCTGCAGCGGTAAGGCAGCATCCGGCAAAGGCAGTTGCAGCGCCTGCGCAAACTCACCCGGTTGCAGGTCCTTCTGCTGGTAGCCGAGGTAGAAATCTTCCAGTGCCAGGGTGCGCAACTGTTCTCCCCGACGTAACAGCAGGGTGGCGCCCAAGGTGATCAGGGGCGGCATGGAATCCCCGATTGGGGAGCCGTTGGCGATATTGCCGATCAGGGTGCCGCTGCTGCGGATCGGCAGGGAGGCAAAGCGTTCGTGCAGTTCGGTCAATTGCGGGTAATGGGTTGTGATGGCAGCAAAGGCCGCCTCCAGCAGCACATTGGCACCGATCACCAGCTGTCCGTCGTGGATGGTGATGTGCTGAAGCGCGGCCACCTTGCCCGGCCAGACCAGGGTATCAATATTCCGGTGCTGTTTGGTGACCCACAGTCCGACATCGGTACCCCCGGCAAGAAACCGGGCCTCCGGATGCAGCAGCAGGGTCTGTGCCAGGGCCTCCAGGCTGGCCGGTGCCAGAAAACGCCGGTGCCGGTGTGTAATGGCAAAGCCGCTATGGCAGGATTGTGCCAGAGCCTGCAGGGTGGCAGGCAGGCTGTCCGGTGGCGGGTTGTCCGTGCCATTCCGGGTTGGAGCCGGGGAGGACGGGATAGTGGGGGGACCGGCTGATGCATCCGTTGCGGGTGCCGGGGTATTCAGGGCATGCTGCTGCTCTGGCGGCAGTGCCGCGGCCAAGTCGTACATGCGTTCACCGGCATCCAGGATCGGACGGTAGCCGGTGCAGCGGCACAGGTTGCCGGACAGGGCCGTGATGATCTGTTCACGGGGCGGGCGGTGGCGGGTTTTGAACAAGGCAAACAGTGACATGACAAAGCCGGGGGTGCAAAAGCCGCACTGGGAGGCATGGCAGTCGATCATGGCCTGCTGCACCGGATGCAGACGACCGGCATTCAGCGCCTTCAGGCTTTCCACCGTGAACAGCATTTTACCGTCCAGGGTCGGCAGGAAGCGGATACAGGCATTGACCGGATAAAAAGCCGGCTCCCCATCCTCCCGGGCCTCAGCCAGTACCACGGTGCAGGCCCCGCAATCCCCTTCGGCACAGCCTTCCTTGCTGCCCTTGCGCCGGCGGGTGTCCCGCAGCCAGTTGAGCAGGGTGGTATCGGGATCAAAATCGCGCAGGGTGATCAGTTCCCCGTCAAGCAGGAAGTGAATCTCATCACGAACCCCGTTGCCCATGTTCAGCTCCCGCGATAGGTGGAGTAGCTCCAGGGTGAGACCAGCAGCGGCACATGAAAATGCCGGCTGCTGTCGGCAATGGCAAAGCGCAGGGTGATACGGTCCAGAAAGGGCGGGTCGTCAAGCAGATTGCCCTGAGCCCGGAAGTAATCGGCGGTATGGAATACCAGCTCCCAGGTACCGGTGTGGATTTCGGTTTCATCCAGGAGCGGGCGCTCACAGCGGCCATCGTGGTTGGTACGACTGTCCCGGATCAGGCGGGAGCCGTCTGGATGGCACTGGTACAGTTCGACCCGGATACCGGCACCGGGACAGCCATTGGCCGTATCCAGCACATGGGTGGTCAGTTTTCCCATGATGATGTCTCCTGTAAAATACGCCTTGTTCCTGAGAGACTATAACAACAGCAATATTGTATTCAATCTTTTTTTAAATTGTATACAATGAAGCAGGTGCCGGGCACCGACCTGTACCCGAACAACCACACCACCCGGACCGTAGTGATGACCGAAACCAACTGCTTTGCCTATCGTGCTTCCATCCTGCACCTGCTGGATGACCCTGGCATCGGCTTTGTGCCGGAACCGGAACATGCCGAATTCATTCCGGATGGCCTGCTGGTGGTGCAGGACGGCAAAGTACTGCGCCTGGGAAAAACCGTGGATGAGCTGGCACATCTGCCCACGGGCTGCGAGCTGGTGGACCTGAGCGGACAGCTGCTGATTCCCGGCCTGATCGACACCCACATTCATTACCCCCAGACCGACATGATTGCCGCTTACGGGGAGCAGCTGCTCAGCTGGCTGGAAACCTACACCTTTCCCACCGAGCGCTGTTTTGCCGACCCGGTGCATGCCCGCGAGGTGGCGGATTTCTTTCTGGAGCAGCTGCTGCGCAACGGCACCACCACCGCGCTGGTTTTCGGCACCGTACACAAGGCATCCGTGGAGGCATTTTTCGAGGCGGCTGAAGCGCGGCAGCTGCGCATGATTGCCGGCAAGGTACTGATGGACCGCAACTGCCCGGACTACCTGCGTGACACGCCGGAAAGCGGCTATGTTGAAAGCCGGGAGCTGATTGAAAAATGGCAGGGACGCGGACGACTGTCCTATGCGGTGACACCGCGTTTTGCCCCGACCTCCAGCCCCGAACAGCTGGAAAAAGCCCGTGAGTTGCTGAATGCGTTCCCGGAAGTGTACCTGCATACCCACGTGGCAGAAAACCTCAGGGAAGTGGAATGGGTACGCGAACTGTTTCCCGACCGGCGCAGCTATCTGGATGTGTACTATCACCATGGCCTGCTGCGTCCGCGTTCGGTGCTGGCACACTGCATCCATCTGGATCATCAGGACCGGACCTGCATCGCGGAAACCGGTACGGCCACCGCTTTCTGCCCGACCTCCAACCTGTTTATCGGCAGTGGATTGTTTGATTTTTATGCCAACCGTGACCACGGTATCCGCACCGGCCTCGGAACCGATGTCGGTGGTGGAACCAGCTTCAGCCTGTTGCAGACCGCCAGCGAAGCCTACAAGGTTACCCAGATGCTGGGCAACAAGCTGCCGCCGGCACAGGCTTTGTACCTGCTTACGTTGGGGGGGGCACGGGCCTTGTACCTGGATCGGCAGATCGGTAATTTTGCTGTCGGCAAGGAGGCGGATTTCATTGCACTGCGCCTGGATGGCACGCCATTGCTGGCCCGCCGCCTGCAGCTCTGCGCCAGTATCTGGGAAAAACTGTTTGTGCTCATGATGCTCGGGGATGAGCGCAGCATTGCCGGGACGTATATTCTGGGGCGGAAGGTCGCTGTCTGAAGGCATGACCTCAACCAGATTACACTCCCCCCTTTACCGTTGTGAAACGGCAGCTAGCCTGACCTAACATTAGGGGGGACCCTAATGTACCGTCTTCGAAAACAGGTTGATGACCACCACCCCGGCAATGATCAGCCCCATGCCCGTCACTGCGCCCCAGTCCAGCACCTCGTTGTGCCACAGCATCCCGATCAGGGCGACAAACACGATTCCGACCCCGGACCAGATCGCATAGGTGATACCCAGCGGGAGCTGTTTCAGCACCAGTGTCAGCAGAAACAGGGAGATGCCGTAACAGCTCAGCGACAGTACCGAAGGCCACAGGCGCGTGAACTGGTGCGAGGACTTGAGTGCATTGGCGGCCACGATTTCAGTCACGATGGCGATGAACAGCAGGGCATAGGTTTTCAGCATGATTTTTCACAGCCGGTTTGTCGACCGGCCTTGATAGCACTCATGCCCGCTGCATGCAAGCAGGATGTGTGGGGCAGGCACCGGAAGGCGGGGTCGGGAGGCGTCGAAAATGATACAGAAAAATTAAAATTTAAAAGAATCTTGTATCTTATTAAAATACTCAGGTATAGTAAGCGCCATTCCAGTACAGGATGAGGAGTCGCCTTGGACGCTTTTGAGGATATAACGCCCGCCAGCCCACAGGCCGGTGTGCTTTTACTGAGCCTGAACCGCCCCGAAGTCAGGAATGCCCTGCGTACGCAGACCCTGGCTGAAATCGCCACGATTCTGGATGCCTGCACCCATGATGATGCCGTGCGCTGTGTCGTGATCACCGGCGACCGGCAGGCCTTTGCCGCCGGTGCTGACATCCGGGAGATGGCGGCATTGGACATGGTCGGGGTCATGCACAATGAACGGCCCCGGCACTGGGCCCGTATCCGCCGGTTTCCCAAACCGCTGATTGCGGCGGTCAACGGCTATTGCCTGGGTGGCGGCTGTGAACTGGCCATGCATGCCGACATTATCATTGCTGGCCATGATGCCCGTTTCGGGCAGCCGGAAATCAATCTCGGCATCATTCCCGGCTCCGGCGGTACCCAACGCCTGATTCGTGCCGTGGGCAAGTCACTGGGCATGAAAATGGTGCTGAGCGGGGAAATGATTGATGCGGCAACCGCCTTGCAGGCTGGCCTGGTCGCCGAACTCACCGAGCCTGAGCTGACCCTGGAAACTGCACTGGCACTGGCCGCCACCATTGCCACCAAACCACCGCTGGCGGTACGGCTCGCCAAGGAAGCCCTGCTGCAGGCCTTTGAAAGTTCGCTCAGTGCCGGACTGGAATTTGAACGCAAGGCTTTTGTCATGCTGGCAGCCACCGACGACCGGCGTGAAGGCATGGCCGCTTTCAGCGAGCGGCGCAAACCCGAGTTCCAGGGCCGTTAAGGCCCGCTCCCATTGCAGGAATCACCCACTCATGCATTTTAATACCATTGAATTCGGCGTCGAGGCCGGGGTTGCGACCCTGGTTTTCAACCGCCCTGACAAACTCAACAGTTTCACCACCGAAATGCACCGCGAAGTGCGCCAGGCCATCAAAACCACCCGGGATGACAGCAGTATTCGCTGCCTGCTGCTGAGCGGCAACGGACGCGGCTTCTGTGCCGGTCAGGACCTGTCCGACCGGGCAGTGGCCCCGGATGCGATCATGCCGGATCTGGGTGAATCGCTGGACAAAAATTATAACCCCCTGATCCGCGCCCTGACCGGGATGGAAAAACCGGTGATCTGTGCGGTCAACGGGGTGGCTGCCGGTGCCGGAGCCAATATTGCACTGGCCTGCGACATTGTTTTCGCTGCCCGTTCAGCCAGTTTCATTCAGGCTTTCTGCCGTATCGGTCTGATCCCGGATTCCGGGGGAACCTGGACCCTGCCACGTCTGGTCGGACGGGCTCAGGCCATGGCACTGGCCATGCTCGGGGATAAAATACCGGCTGAACAGGCGCAGGCACTGGGCATGATCTGGCGCTGTGTGGATGATGAGGCGCTGATGCCGGAAGCCAGCAGGCTGGCACGCCACCTTGCCACCCAGCCGACGCAGGGGCTGGCCTACATCAAGCGCGCCATCAATGCCAGTTTCAGCAATACCCTGGAGCAGCAGCTGGAGCTGGAGCGTGACCTGCAGCGTCTGGCCGGGCGTACCCGGGATTACCGTGAAGGGGTACAGGCCTTTATTCACAAGCGTAAACCGGAATTTCAGGGGAACTGAACATGAATGCACTGGAAATCACAAAGACCGTGGCCGTCATCGGAGCCGGTACCATGGGCGCCGGGGTGGCACAGGTGGCCGCCGCCGCCGGGCACCCGGTTTTATTGTTTGATGCAGGGGCGGGAGCCGCACAGAAAGGCCTGGACCAGATCGACGCGGGGCTGGAAAAACAGGTGGCGCGCGGACGCATGCCGGCTGATGAGCGTATAGCGCTGCTGGGCCGGATTCAGGTGGCTGCCACGCTGGAAGACCTGGCCCCGGCTGCCCTGGTGATCGAGGCCATTGTCGAGAACCTGGCGGTCAAGCAGGAGCTGTTCGCCCGTCTGGAAACCATCTGCAGCCCGGAAACCATCCTGGCCAGCAATACCTCGTCCCTGTCCATCACCGCCATTGGTGCCGCCCTGGCACGTCCGCAGCAGCTGGTGGGCATGCACTTCTTCAATCCGGCTCCGGTCATGAAACTGGTCGAAGTCATCCGCGGGCTGGCCACGGACGAAACCGTGGCGGAAACCGTGTTTGCAACCGCTGAAGCTTGGGGCAAGCAGGCCGTGCTGGCCCGCTCCACACCCGGTTTTATTGTCAACCGGGTGGCCCGGCCTTTCTATGCTGAAGGGCTGCGGGTGCTGCAGGAAGGCGGAGCGGATGCAGCCACCCTGGATGCGGTCATGCGCGAGTGTGGCGGTTTTCGCATGGGGCCGTTTGAGCTCATGGACCTGATCGGCCACGATGTCAATTATGCTGTCACCTGTTCAGTGCATGCGGCCTATTACGGTGATCCGCGGTTCACGCCGTCGCTGATCCAGAAGGAACTGGTGGATGCCGGATTTCTGGGGCGCAAGAGCGGGCGCGGTTTTTTCCCTTACGGCACAGGGGTGCCGGTACCTGCGGTCCAGACAGCCAGCCCCTTTCCGGCCCCGCAACAGGTGCGGGTGATCGGGGATGCACCGTTTGCCACCACCCTGATTGCGCTGATGCAGAAGGCCGGTATCACGGTGGAAACGGAAGCCCGCGAGGATGACGGGGATTTTGTCATTCTGGCCGGGGAGGCCACGCTGGCCCTGACGGACGGACGCAGTGCGACCGAATGTGTGCTGGCGGATGAGCTGGAGGCGCTGGTGCTGTTTGATCTGGCGCTGGATTATGGCACCGCCACCCGGGTCGGGCTGGCCAGAGCCGACCAGACTTCACAGCAGGCGCTGGAAGATGCCATCGGCCTGTGGCAGGCCATGGGCAAGCAGGTTTCCATCCTGGACGACATTCCGGGGCTGGTGGTGATGCGCACGGTGTGCATGCTGGCCAACGAGGGTGCGGATGCGGTCAACCAGCAGGTCTGTTCCGTGGCTGCGGTCGATACCGCCATGCAGGGCGGAGTGAACTATCCGCTCGGCCCGCTGGCCTGGGCGGATCGCATCGGGGTGGCGCGGGTCGCCACCGTACTGGACAATCTGGCCGCCAGTTATGGTGAGGACCGCTACCGCTGTTCGCCACTGCTGGCGCGGCGCGCCATGACCGGAGGAGGCTTCCATGACTGACTCCGCCCCGGACCCGGAGCAGCTGGCACAGGCCTGCAGTGAGGCCATGCACGAAAACGATTACGCCACCCAGATGCTGGGCATCCGTATCCTGGAAAGCACACCGGGGCGGGCACTGCTGTCCATGGTGGTCCGTACCGACATGCTCAACGGGCATGCGGTCTGTCACGGGGGGCTGCTGTTTGCGCTGGCTGACAGTGCCTTTGCCCATGCCTGCAACAATACCAACAAGGCTACACTCGCTTCCGGCTGCAGCATTGACTTTCTGGCTTCGGCGCGGGAAGGCGACCTGCTGACCGCCGAGGCCCGTGAACGCAGCCGCAGCGGGCGCACCGGTATCTATGATGTGGAAATCCAGCGTCAGGACGGCACCCTGATTGCCGTGTTCCGGGGGCGTTCCTACCAGATCCGGGGCAGTGTGTTGCCTGACACGAGCCCCCCAACCGAGGAGAAAACAGCATGAAGCCTGAGGCTTTTATTTGTGATCCGGTGCGCACTGCCATCGGGCGTTATGGTGGCAGCCTGTCCGGCGTGCGTACTGATGATCTGGCGGCGGTACCGCTCAAGGCCCTGCTGGAACGCAATCCGGGCGTTGACTGGGAGCAGGTCGATGATGTGATCCTGGGCAATGCCAACCAGGCCGGTGAGTGCAACCGCAATATTGCCCGTATGGCCACCCTGCTGGCGGGGCTGCCGACAACCGTACCCGGCACCACTGTCAATCGCCTGTGCGGTTCCGGCATGGATGCTGTCGGGCTGGCGGCCCGCTCCATCAAGGCCGGTGACACCCGGCTGATGATTGCCGGCGGAGCCGAATCCATGTCACGGGCACCCTTTGTCATGCCCAAGGCCGGCAGTGCTTTCAGCCGGCATGCGGAAATCTATGACACCACCATCGGCTGGCGCTTCCCCAATCCGTTGATGCAACAGCAGTACGGCATTGAAAGCATGCCGGAAACGGCGGAGAACGTGGCTGCGGACTTCAACATTTCCCGTGCCGATCAGGATGCCTTTGCACTGCGATCCCAGGAACGCACGGCTGCGGCTCAGGCTGCCGGGCGTTTCCGGGAGGAGATCGTGCCGGTACGGATTCCACGCCGCAAACAGGAAGACCTGGTGTTTGATACCGATGAGCATCCGCGTGCCACCAGCCTGGAAGCCCTGACAAGGCTGCCGGCCCCGTTCCGGGATGGTGGCAGTGTGACTGCCGGCAATGCCTCAGGGGTGAATGATGGTGCCTGTGCCATGCTGCTGGCATCCGAGGCGGCCCTGGCACCCAATGGCCTGGTGCCCCTGGCACGGGTGGTCGGCATGGCGACAGCCGGGGTGGCACCGCGCATCATGGGATTTGGCCCGGCCCCCGCGACGCGCAAGGTGCTGGCCCTGACCGGTCTGCGCCTGGAGCAGATGGATGTGATTGAACTCAATGAGGCTTTTGCTGCGCAGGCGCTGGCAGTAACCCGTGATCTGGGGCTGGCGGATGATGCCGGGCATGTGAATCCGAATGGCGGGGCGATTGCCCTGGGGCATCCGCTGGGCATGAGCGGGGCGCGGCTGGTGACGACGGCGGCTTATGAACTGAAGCGTCGGGGTGGCCGTTATGCCCTGTGCACCATGTGTATCGGTGTCGGGCAGGGAATTGCCATGATTATTGAGCGGGTTTGAACCCGGGATCAGAGAGGAGGAGTGGATATGACAAGCAGTCGGTTTCCCGGCGGTGGTTTGAGTTCGGTGGAAAAGGCCAGCCGGGATGAGCTGGAAGCATTGCAGCTGTCGCGCCTGAAATGGACCCTGCAGCACGCGTATGCCAATGTGCCGATGTACAAGGCCAAGTTTGATCAGGCCGGGGTGCATCCGGATGACCTGCATGAGCTGGCAGATATGGCCCGGTTCCCTTATACCACCAAACAGGACCTGCGTGATAATTACCCTTTCGGCCTGTTTGCCGTGCCCATGGAGGATATTGTGCGCATTCATGCCTCCAGCGGTACCACCGGCAAACCCACCGTGGTCGGTTATACCCGGGGGGACATTGACCGCTGGGCGGACATGGTGGCGCGTTCGATCTGGGCAGCCGGTGGCCGGCGGGGTGACAAGGTGCATGTCTCCTATGGCTATGGCCTGTTTACCGGCGGTTTGGGGGCCCACTATGGGGCCGAGCGGCTGGGCTGTACCGTGATTCCGTTTGGCGGTGGCCAGACCGAGCGCCAGATTCAGCTGATTCAGGATTTCAGGCCCGATATCATCATGGTGACGCCTTCCTATTGCCTCAATATCGCGGACGAATTCGAGCGTCAGGGGATTGATCCGCGCCGCTGCTCGCTGCGGGTCGGTATTTTCGGGGCGGAGCCCTGGACCAATGCCATGCGCAAGGAAATCGAGGAGCGCATGGGCATTGATGCGGTGGACATTTATGGCCTTTCCGAAATCATGGGGCCGGGCGTGGCGCAGGAATTTGTGTCCACCAAGGACGGTCCCACCATCTGGGAAGACAGTTTCTATCCGGAAATTGTGGCTGCCGATACCTTGCAGCCGGTGGCTGACGGAGCGGAGGGCGAGCTGGTGTTCACCACCCTGATCAAGGAGGCCCTGCCGATTATCCGTTACCGTACCCGGGACCTGACCCGCCTGCTGCCGGGTTCCGCCTGCTGCATGCGCCGGATGGAGAAGATCACCGGGCGCAGTGATGACATGCTGATCATTCGCGGGGTGAACGTATTTCCCTCCCAGCTGGAAGAGCAGATACTGAAACTGTCGGACCTGTCGCCGCATTACCAGCTCGAAGTCAGCCGTCAGGGGCACATGGACCAGCTTGCAATTCATGTTGAAGCACGCAGCAATGAGGTGGATACCGAGGCACGTGCCCAGGCAGCGCGGGAGCTGAAACATCTGGTCAAAACCTTCATCGGGGTCTCGATCCAGGTCAATGTCAAGGATGAAGGGGAAGTCGGGCGTTCCCAGGGCAAGGCCCAGCGGGTGGTGGACAAACGCCAGTCGGGCTGAGTCAGCGCTGGGGGCTGCCGGGCACCCGTGGTCGCCCGGCAGCCTGATTCTGCTCACTATCGGCAAACACGTATTCGCCCCGCACAATGACTGCGTCACTCGGCAGCGTGCTTTCCCAGAAGTGACTGGTGAAAGCCTCGGAATAATGCTGCAGGGCTTCTTCGATCAGGTCAATATAACAGGCCGCAATAATGCCCTGCGACTGTTTGGCCGTACCGGGCATCAGGTAGGTCCAGGCACGGGTACAGCGGCCATCGTATTCCACCTCTACCTGCCGGCGCTCATAGCCGCGTTCGCGCACATCCAGTGCCTTCAGCTCACTGTCCGTGACTTCCAGACACACACCGTTGCAGCTGCTGCCGGAGCGGGGGGTAAGGTCAAGAAACAGGGCCTGATGACAGCACAGCTCACCATCAATGCACAGGGTGATGCGGGTTGCCGCAGTCCAGGAGCGTACAAAGCCGTGCAATACCCCGCAGCAGAGTTCACTGTGACAGACCGGCCGTTGCAGGGTTCGTGCTGCGCTGGCCGGGCTGAGCAGTGAACCGTATCCGAATATCAATGCCATTGTGTAAAAAATGATTGAATATAAAAAAAATCATTAAGTTTTTGTTCAGCTTGAACCTATAATCAGAGGTGCCCAAAAGGAACGGGAACCACTAACACATCCTAAAAATAAGAATAGGGACGTTCCGGACGGGGCAGGCCATCCCCAAGTTTGCCCCGTTTTTTCTTTTGAGGCCCTTTTGCAGCCGGAGTTCGCCGGATTTTCCTGTCCAGGCATCAGGCATTGAAAATCAGCCCGCAACCCAGTACTACCAGCAGGGCGCCAGCCCAGGCACCCGTTGCCGGCACTTCGCCGGTGCGCAGCCACAGCAGTGGCAGCAGCAGTACCGGTGCCATGGCGGACAGGGTGGTGATGATGCCGACCTTGCCGCCGGACAGGCCGAACAGCAGCAGGGTCATACCCAGTGCCATGGCCACAAAACCGGACAGGGCCACCTGACCCAACAATACCGGTGTCAGGGTTGTCCGGGGTTGCTGCCGCCGGCGTTGCAACAGGTAGCGCAGGGCATTCAGGCACACGACCCCGGCCAGCACCCGCAGGCAGGATACCGTGGCCGGATCGGCTCCGCCCTGCATCACCGGGCGTACGATCAGGGCTCCGGCTGCCTGTGCCAGTGCCGCTCCGAGCCCGAGGGCAATACCTACCCATGGTGAGCCGGTTATGCTTTCCCACTGATGAATCTGGCTGCGGCGTTTGCCGAAGACAATGGCCAGCAGGACTCCCCCGACACACAGCAGGATACCGACGCCATTCTGGGTTGAAAGCCGCTCTCCCAGAAACAGCCAGCCCAGCACAACCGCCATGGGAGCGTTCATGGCAAACAGGATGCCGGTACGGCGCGGTCCCATGCGGTTCATGGTGGCGAACAGCATCGCATCTCCCAGAAAGATGCCGATCAGCCCCGACAGCAACGCAGGCAGCAGGTCGGCGGCGGCCAGGGTGCGCCAGCCGCCCGAGGCCAGCACCCAGACCCCGAGCATGCCCAGCACCAGCAGCATGCGGACAGCGCTGAAACGCAGGGCACCGAGGGTCCGGGACGGATTGGCGGAAATGATGCTGCTGAAAGCCCAGCAGGCAGCGGCACCGACAGCCGCCAGTTCATGGATGTACATGGACGCTCATCATGCCCGTTGTCCCTGAGGGATACAATGGGGGGGCTGCCTTGTGGTGTCTGGTAGTGCCGGGGCCTTCACGGTCAACCGTCAGGAACAGGCCGGTTCCCATCCGACAGATTAACATACTGTAACCCGCAACAGCCCGTTTTCCGGTTTCCAGAGCCGGGGAGTTGTTTTACGCTTGTGCAGGGGGTTTTCCCGTGAGTTTTATTCATTAATATAGCTGAAATATAACTAATGACTTACTGTAATCCGGAGTGTGGAAGCATGAATTTTTTCAAAAAAACCGGTCTGCTCCTGTTGGCTGGTTCCCTGTTTTTTTCTGGTGCCCTGTCTGTGTCTGCCGAAGAGGTGGCGGCCAGCGATCCCGGCATTCAGGCCATGGTGGAGCAGGAAGTGAAGCGCCTTTTGAAGGATGAGGCCTTCATGCAGGATGTCTTTAAAAAAGGCATTGAAAATTACGTGAAGAACCAGCAGCTGGAAGCCGAAGCGGCGCAAAAGAAGCGCCAGGATGATATGGCTAAAAACCTTCCGCCTGTCGATCCGGCCCGAGACCATGTCAATGGGTCGGAAACGGCTCCGGTGACACTGATCGAATATTCCGACTATGAATGCCCGTTCTGCAAGCGCTCCCATCAGACCATGCTGAACCTGATGGCGAAGAACAAGGACAAGCTGCGCTGGGTCTACCGTCATTTTCCGCTGGACTTCCACAATCCGGGGGCCAGCAAGCAGGCTGAAGCTGCTGAATGTGTAGCCAGTCTGGCCGGCAATGAAAAATTCTGGGCTTTCAGTGACGAGATATTCAAGCGCACCAAGTCCAATGGCAAAGGGTTTCCGCTTGAAAACCTGCGTCCGCTGGCTGAAGAGCTGGGGGTTGATGGTGCGGCCTTCGGTGAGTGCCTCGAGAGTGGCAAAATGGCCGAACGGGTTGCCGAAGACATTGAAAACGGCAAAAAAATCGGTGTTACCGGCACGCCCGCCTCGTTTATTCTCAATGCCGATGGCGAGCTGCACGTGATCAGTGGCGCCCAGCCGGAAAGCCGCTTCCAGGCGGTGATTGACGAACTGGCAAAAGCAAAGGAGTAGGCTGACAAAACACAGCCCGGTACGGCCAGGAAGGAGCCGCCGATGGTCCCTCCCGTCAGTATCTGGCTGAATACGAAAGCCGGTTATCTAGGCTGGTAATAAAGGCTGTGATACGATTTGTGCATGACCAGCCCAAGCGTTCAATCCCGTCAGTATCCACTGTTCAAGGAAGAGGGTTCTTCTGTTGCCGCACCGATAATCAATGTTGCCTCTGTTCCCCAGCGCAGCCCGTTCCGTTATCCTGGCGGTAAGACCTGGCTGGTACCGTGGGTACGTGAGTGGTTGCGCCAAGGCACAATGTCGAACGAGTTGGTGGAACCCTTTGCGGGCGGAGGCATTATTGGCCTCACTGCTGCATTTGAACGACTGGCCAGTCATGTCACAATGGTGGAGTTGGATCCGGATGTTGCTGCAGTCTGGCGCATTATTCTGGAGGGGTGATCTGGCAAGACTTTTCCGGACAAAATTTTAGGTGGCTTTCCTGTGCTTTTCCTCAAATTGAACAGGGCTCAGAGCCTGTTTACGATCCTTACTATTAA
The DNA here is from genome assembly GCA_020442915.1 of Thiothrix sp. Taxonomy (GTDB): domain Bacteria; phylum Pseudomonadota; class Gammaproteobacteria; order Thiotrichales; family Thiotrichaceae; genus Thiolinea. The sequence continues at coordinate 38,931 of JAGRJD010000124.1, forward strand.
CCCGGTGGTTAAATGTCAAGACCCGAGTGATCATAGACTCTATCCTTATGGTAAACTGACGTTGGCACGTCAGGTGCTGAACAGTCTGTTGACCGGGAGCGAGTTGACGTCATGAACATTCATGGTCAGGCGCGCACGATGCCGAAAATCCGCGCCGGGATCAAG
>JAGRJD010000125.1 GCA_020442915.1 Thiothrix sp.
CTTTGATCACTCGGGTCTTGACACGGAATCCGGATTTCCGTGATCCTGTTCATACCAGCAGCCTCCGGATATCACCCAGCAACTGGCTGAGCAGGGTGGTGAAACGGGCACCGTCAGCCCCGTCAATCACCCGGTGGTCATACGACAGCGCCAGCGGCAGCAGCAGGCGCGGCTCAAAACTGCTGCCGTTCCAGACCGGCTGCATGGCAGCGCGCGCCACCCCGAGAATGGCCACTTCAGGGGCATTCACGATCGGGGTGAACCCGGTGCCCCCAATGCCGCCCAGGCTGGAAATGGAGAAACAGCCCCCCTGCATGTCGGCAGGCTTGAGCTTTTTCTCGCGCGCCCTGGCCGAAACCTGCTGCAGTTCTTCCGACAGCTGCAGCAGGGACTTCCGCTCCACATCCCGGATCACCGGCACCACCAGTCCATCCGGGGTATCGACGGCGATGCCGATATGAAAATAGTGCCTGTGGATCCGGTTTCTGCCATCCGGTGACAGGGCGCTGTTGAAACGTGGATAGGTCTTGAGGCAGGTGGTGACCGCTTTCATGATGAACACCAGCGGGGTGATTCTGGGACCGCCGGACTGGCCCTGTTCTGCATTCAGCGTCTGACGGAAGGCTTCCAGATCGGTGATGTCGGCTTCATCAAACTGGGTCACATGCGGGATGTTGAGCCAGTTGCGGTACAGCAATTCGCCAGTGAGCTGGTTGATGCGGCTCAGTGGCGTGGTTTCGATGCTGCCCCACTGGCTGAAATCCACCTCAGGCATGGGGGGAATGCCCGGCCCCCCGCAGGGTGCACCGGCGGCAGTATTGCCAAAGCGCAGGGTGTCCTTGACAAAATCCTGAACATCCCCGCGAGTGATGCGCTGCTTGCGCCCACTGCCGCTGACTTTGCTCAGGTCCACGCCCAGCTCGCGGGCAAATTTGCGGATCGAAGGGGTGGCATAGGCGCGCTTGAAGGCTGTGTGCTCAATGCCGGTACCGGTGTCAGCCGCAGGGGGGGCATTATTGCCTGATGGTGTCGGCGGCAGGGAGGGGCCGGCTGCCGGGGTTGCGGACGGGGAAAGGCCGGCGGGAGGTGCGGCAGCTTCCGGGTTGGGTAGCGCAGGCGGGGGGGCTGATGGCGCATCGTTATCGGCAGCCGGCTCCAGCAGCAGCAGCAGGCTGCCGGTGGAGACCCGGTCGCCCTGTCTGACCTTCATTTCCCGGATCACGCCGGCCATGGGGGCCGGGATTTCCATGGATGCCTTGTCGGATTCGACCGTGATCAGGGAGTCTTCGGCCTGGATGCTGTCACCGGCTTTTACCAGCACCTCGATGACTTCCACCTCTTTGAAATCGCCGATGTCGGGGACGTGAACTGCTGTCAGAGCCATGTTTTACCTCCCCTTACACATACAGTGGATTGGGTTTTTCAGGATCAATGCCGTATTTGTCCAGCGCCTCCTGCAATTTACCGGCGGGCAGCGAGGATTCATCCACCAGTGCCTTGAGGGCGGCGATCACGATGTAATGGCGGTTGACCTCGAAGTGCCTGCGCAGCCGGGCACGGGTATCACTGCGCCCGAAGCCGTCCGTGCCGAGCACGGTGTATTTCATCGGGACCCAGGCACGGATCTGGTCGGCATAACTGCGGATGTAGTCGGTGGCGGCAACAGCCGGGCCACGGTGGTCCCGGAGGCACTGGGTCACATACGGTGTTTTCGGGTTCTCCAGCGGATGCAGCAGGTTCCAGCGCTCGACATGACGGGCCTCCCGCGCCAGTTCATTGAAGCTGGTGGCGCTCCAGATGTCGGCATCCACACCCCAGTCGCTGTCCAGCAGCTCACCGGCCGCGATGACCTCGCGCAGGATGGTGCCGGAACCGAGCAGCTGGACTTTTTTGCGTTTCTTGCCGCCGCCACTGAGCGGGTACAGGCCGCGAATGATGCCATCCTCGCAGCCCTGCGGCATGGCCGGATGGCTGTAGTTTTCATTCATGGCGGTGATGTAATAGTATACATCTTCCTGATCCTGGTACATGCGCCTGAGGCCCTGCTGGATGATGACGGCCATTTCATAGGCGAAGGTCGGGTCGTAGCTGATGCAGTTGGGGATCAGGCCGGCCTGAACCAGACTGTGCCCGTCCTGATGCTGCAGCCCCTCGCCGGCCAGGGTGGTGCGCCCGGCAGTACCGCCGATCATGAAACCGCGTGCCCGGCAGTCGCCCGCCGCCCAAGCCAGGTCGCCGATACGCTGGAAGCCGAACATGGAGTAGTAGATGTAAAACGGCACCATGCTCACCCCGTGGGTGCTGTAGGAAGTGGCGGCGGCAATCCAGCTCGACATGGCCCCGGCCTCGTTGATGCCTTCCTCCAGAATCTGGCCCGATTTGTCCTCCTTGTAGAACATCACCTGATCCCGGTCCTGGGGTTCGTACAGTTGCCCGACCGAAGAGTAGATACCAAGCTGGCGGAACATGCCCTCCATGCCGAAGGTCCGCGCCTCATCCGGCACGATCGGGACGATGTGGCGACCGATGCCCTTGTCACGGGTCAGGATGGTGAGCAGGCGCACAAAGACCATGGTGGTGGACATTTCGCGCTCGCCGCTGCTTTCCAGCATGGACTTGAACAGTTCAAGGGACGGCACCCGCAGCGGCGTGGCATGGGTCTGGCGCTGGGGCAGGTAGCCGCCGAGCGCCTTGCGTCGCTCCTGCATGTATTTGAGTTCCGGGCTGTCTTCCGGCGGGCGGCAGTATTTCGCCTGCCCGGCATCCTCGTCGCTGAGCGGGATGCTGAAACGGTTCTTGAAGGCGACCATTTCTTCCGCGCTCATTTTTTTCTGCTGATGGGTACGATTCTGGCCCTCGCCGGCAGCACCCATGCCATACCCCTTGACGGTATGTGCCAGGATCACGCTGGGCTGGCCTTCATGGTGGGTGGCAGCGTAATAGGCTGCATAGACCTTGTGCGGATCATGGCCACCCCGGTTCAGGCGCCAGATGTCTTCGTCACTCAGGGTTGCCACCATTTCCCGCAGTGCGGGGTCGACCCCGAAGAAATGTTCACGCACATAAGCACCGTCCTTGGCCTTGTAGTTCTGGTACTCGCCATCCACCACTTCCAGCATGCGTGCCCTGAGCTTGCCATCCTTGTCGCGTGCCAGCAGCGGGTCCCAGTAGGAACCCCAGATCACCTTGATCACGTTCCAGCCTGCGCCCCGGAACACGGCTTCCAGCTCTTGGATGATTTTGCCGTTGCCGCGCACCGGGCCATCCAGACGCTGCAGGTTGCAGTTCACCACCCAGGTCAGGTTGTCCAGCCTTTCCCGTCCGGCCAGTGAGATCGCACCCAGCGTTTCGGGTTCGTCCACCTCGCCGTCACCGACAAAGCACCACACCCGGCGTTCACACGTATCGGCCAGTTTCCGGTCCTGCAGGTACTTCATGAACCGGGCTTGATAGATCGACTTGATCGGTCCCAGCCCCATGGATACGGTCGGAAACTGCCAGTAGTCCGGCATCAGCCAGGGATGCGGGTAGGAAGACAGGCCGCCGCCATCGACTTCCTGACGGAAACCGTCCAGGTCCGCCTCATTCAGCCGTCCTTCCAGATAGGAGCGGGCGTACATGCCCGGTGCGGCGTGTCCCTGTACGTAAATCAGGTCCCCGCCATGCTGCGGACTGGGGGCGTGCCAGAAGTGGTTCATGCCCACGTCGTAGAGTGTCGCCGCCGAGGCGAAGGTGGCGATGTGCCCCCCGAGTTCCGGGCTTTCCCGATTGGCCCGCACCACCATGGCCACTGCATTCCAGCGGATCCAGGAGCGCAGTTTGACCTCGATGGCCGGATCGCCGGGCGTATATTTTTCCAGATGGGGCGGAATGGTGTTGATGTAGGCGGTATTGGCGGAGTAGGGCAGGTTGGCACCATTCTGGCGGGCGGTATCGATGAGTTTTTCCAGCAGGTAGTGCGCGCGTTCCACACTTTCCTGTTCAATCACGGCCTCCAGGGATTCCACCCATTCCTGGGTTTCCTGACTGTCGTTATCCTGCGGGTGCTGCTCCATGGTCATGAGTAATCTCCTGGTCGGGACCGGCATGGCGATGAATGTTCTCCTCTGTGCCGGAAATTAGCACCAAATCACCGAAATTGAAAGCAGCAATCCAGATTTGGAAATAATTATTGTTTTTTCATGTGGATAGGGGGTGGAAATAATTTCTGCTGTTGTCCTGTCTATTTTTCCCCACATCCGGTAAGCTCAGCAACATGAGCGATGATATTGAAATTGTACCGCTGGCAGGCCGGTTCAGGGGCTTCCTGCCTATCGTGATCGATGTGGAAACCGGTGGTTTTGATCACCGGAAGGATGCGCTGCTGGAGCTGGCGGCGGTCGTGCTGCGGGTGGATGAAAAGGGCGAACTGTCGCGCAGCCGCACCTATAACTGGCATATCGAGCCCTTTCCGAACGCGAACATGGACCCCAAGTCACTGGAGGTGAATGGCATCAAGCCCTTCAGCCCCCTGCGGCTGGCGGTGCCGGAAGAAAAGGCGCTCAACGAGCTGTTCAAGGTGGTGCGGCGCGAAATCAAGCTCAACCGTTGCAACCGTGCCATCCTGGTCGGACACAATGCCCCGTTTGACCTCAATTTCCTGAATGCGGCCAGCAATCGCATCAACTGCAAGCGCAATCCGTTTCATCCCTTCAGCACGCTGGATACCGTGACGCTGGGTGCCGTGGTTTACGGCCAGACCGTGCTGGCCCGCGTGGCCCAGGCGGCCGGACTGGGCTGGGATGGCGAGCAGGCCCACTCCGCAATCTATGATGCGGAAAAAACAGCAGACATTTTCTGTCACGCCGTCAACAACTGGCAGACCCTGGATGCCGCTTTCAAGGCCGTGAAAACCGATTTTTCGCAAATGCCGGAGAATGCCTGAGTCTTCCGGCTTTCAGTTCTCCCGCTCCTCCGGACGCGGTTTGCTCCTGCGCTTCTTGCGCCGCTTGCGGGCGGAAGGGTTGCACATGGCGGCACGTTCATCGGGTTTGCTCTGCTGAAACTCAGTCCACCACTGGTAGTCTGCCGTGACCTCATCACCTTCACCGGCTTCGGCACGCAGGGCCAGAAAATCGTAGGCGGCCCGGAAGCGCTGGTTGTTGAACAGGGTATTGGCACGACGCAGTTCACGGTAGCTGAAGCGTGGCTGCAGGGTCCAGATTTCACGGGTGATGTTGCTGAAGCGGCGCGGGATGGCGGTGCACTGGACCTGATCACTGATGATTTCACTGGCCGCGAGGTTCAGGGCCTGAATTTCCGAACAGTCTTCCTCCTCCATGATTTCATCCGCCAGCGTCCTGACCTGTTCCCACAGCAGTACTGCAAACAGAAACGGTGGCATCACTGACTTGCCTTCGGTGATGCGCTGGTCGGTGTTGCGCAGGGCGTTTTCCAGCAACAGCCGGAAACTGCCGCTTGCATCCAGCTCCAGGCTTTCATCGGTCAGCGGCAGCAGGAAACCCAGCACACCGTATTCCTCCATCAGCTGGAAGCCTCTGAGGCCGTAACCGCCATGCAGCAGCTTCAGCAGTTCATCAAACAGGCGTG
>JAGRJD010000126.1 GCA_020442915.1 Thiothrix sp.
TGATATGCAGCTCGCGCGGTATCGTATGACGGCAGTGACGTGTTGATAATTTAGGCGTCATCTCTGAAACCGTTGGTACATAAGGCTGATGACGGGTATGACGGCTATGACGGGGTTTATATAGCTGGAAACTTGGGGGGGTGTAGTCAGTATCGGTGGTAGCAGGAGAACCCTTCTTTCTTTCTCATGTATATTAATTAACCATACTATGGTGATACTCATAGTCAGCAGTAAGAATATTCCATGAGATAAGATAATGGCATTGCCCATACTCCAGCGTTACCCCCTTGGCCGCAGCATGCTGGACAATATTTACCCGACCGCAGTTTTGCACGCGGGTAATTTCCAATCAACTTACATGGATGCTAACAAGCAGACCCGGTAGCCTAAGCTGTACCAAACCGAAAAGGGATTACTGTGGCACCATCACGCAAGCTGTCCAGATAATCAGCATATTGCTGCATCATGGCTGTGCGCTGTTCCATGTGCTGGCTGCGGTCGTATGCCTGCCTGATTGTGCTGCCAACAGTATGCGCAAGCTGCTTTTCAATCACATCAGCCGGATAACCTTTTTCATATAGCAAAGTGCTGGCTGTACTACGGAACCCGTGTGCTGTCATGGTGTCGCTGTCGTATCCCATCCGCCGCAAAGCACCGCCTAATGTATTCTGTCCCATGGGCGCATCGATATTTGTCCTTGCCGGGAACACAAAACGACTGTAGCCGGTCAATGGCCTGATCGCTTCCAGTAGCTTCAGGGGCTGCTTAGCAAGTGGGACAATATGTTCTTTTCTGCGCTTCATTCGCTCTGCGGGGATTATCCACTGTGCTGATTCAAAATTGATCTCTGCCCACTGCATCATTCTGATTTCTCCGGGGCGCTGGAACAGATAAGCGGAAAGCCGCAAGGCTGTAACGGTTTCAGATGAACCGTGATAGGCTTCAATATCCCGTAATAACTGCCCGACCTGCTGCGGGTCTGTGATTGCTGCAAAGTGCTTTCTGTCTGGTGGTGGTAACGCGCCCTTCAGGTCTGGCGTAGGGTCACGGGTGGCCTTGCCGATGGATACCGCATATCTGAACACTTGCCCCGCTGTAGTCTTTGCCCGGCGTGCGCTATCCAGTGCGCCGCGTTCCTCGATACGACGCAAGCATTTCAGGATTTCAGGCGGTTCGATCTCTGCAACGGGCCGGAAACCTATGAAGGGAAACAAATCAGATTCGAGCCGGGTTTTGATATTGGCTGCATGTTGTTTTGACCACTTGCTGGAAAACTTGTCGTACCACTCCCGCGCTACCCGCTCAAAGCTGTTCTCAGTAAGCGCCAGTTCTGCGGCTTTGGCTTCCTGCTTGTGTTCACTGGGGTCTATGCCATTAAGTAGCAGTTCTCGCGCCTGCTGGTGGCGTTCCCGCGCCAACTTCAGCCCCACATCAGGATAGACACCGATAGAAAAGGTTTTCTGCTTTTCGTTGTAGCTGTAGTTGTATCGCCAGTATTTACCGGCTTGCGCCACCTTCATGTATAACCCGCCTCCATCGGTCAGTTTATAGGGCTTGCCCTTGGGCTTTGCGTTCCTGCACTGGGTATCTGTTAAACGGTATTTCATGGTATCTACCTGTATGGCATGCCGGGATACCATGGAAGATACCATGTTTTTTGTGAGATGCCATGAATTTTGTTGCGCCATCATGATGCAAGAATCCAACATTAACTATTGTTTTCATTAGACTTTTGCGCCCCCTTGATATGCAGTGCATCATTGATCGCATAGCCGTAGGCACAGTCAACTTCCACCCGCACCTTCATCAGGCCGTTGAGTCCCTCCAGCATGACATCCAGAGGCTGGCGGCGCTGAAAACGCCGGTGAGGTTTCCGCAGCCACAGCAGGCGCATCTGACTGCTGAAGGGAAAGGTGGTACGCAGGGCATCGGCAATGCCTACCAGATGATCAATCCGCACCAGCAGCTCGCCATGCCGGGGCAGCATCCGGTCACCATTGCGCACCGGAACCAGCTGCCGGGGCCTGAGCTCCCCTTCCAGCCCCAGCAGGCGGAGCATCTGCTCCCCGTCCAGCTCCCAGTCATCCAGATGGCGCACCACCGCCTGCCCCAGCCGCCGCAGCTCGTCATCCGAGAGCTCAGTCATGCCCTGCACCCCGGCTGGAGAGGCCCTGCATGGATACCACGCTGGTACTGCGGGGTTCATCGGCAAAGTGCGGCCGCTCCCTGGACGTGACACCCGCCTCCCGGGCCAGCTCACGTTCACGGGCCGCAATCAGCTCGAAGCAGGCCCGGATGTCCTGAACGGTTTCCTCACTGAGCGGGTAGCTCAGGGCCCGGTCTGTCGGGGTCAGGTCCCGCACGATATGGGCCAGGGTCTTGCGCATGGCCATCAGGATGCGCTTTTCCTGGCTGAAAGGTTGTTCCGACATGCGTCCTCCGGACAAAACCGCTAACAGGACACCATGTTAACATTCCGGATTTGCCGGGACCAATCGCCGCAAGGGGATAGAATCGCGCCGTGCACAGGATCAGGGAACCGGCAGGAGGGATCAGCCACAGCCCAGACTGACCAGTGTGGCCCAGCTGTCGCCGCTGTCAGCCTCCTCGCGGGCCACCCGGATCCGGGTCAGGACCCCCGGTTCCACCTGAATGGCAAAAAAAGCCGAACTGGGTGCCCGCAGCACTTCCAGTACCAGCAGACGCACCACACCGGGATGCGTCACCAGCAGTACGGTACGCTCCGGATTCGTATCCAGCAGGGCCTGCCAGGCAGTCAGCACCCGCTGGCGGAACGCCTGCCAGGATTCACCGCCGGGCGGGCAGACCGAGGCCGGGTCCTGCCACCAGCGGATCAGGGTTTCATGATCCTGCTGCATGATTTCGTGCGGCAGGCGCCCTTCCCAGCTGCCGAAATTCATTTCGTCGAAACCGGCCTCCAGGGTCAGGGGAATATGATGCCGGGTACTGATCCAGTCACCGAAAGCCGCACAACGCTGCAAGGGTGAACTGAACACGCAGTCCCAGTCGGAACGCCGGCGTACCGCCTTTTTCAGGGCTTTCATGCCTTCGGTATTCACGGGGCTGTCCAGCGCGCCGCAGAACACCTCACCGGCCTGAACATCCAGGCTGGCCAGCAGGTCTATATGGGTGATTCCGGGGGCCACTACGAATATCGGACCTCAATGATTTCGTATTCCCGGATGCCACCGGGAGCCTGAACCGTGGCGACATCCCCTTCCGCCTTGCCGATCAGGGCACGTGCCACCGGCGACGAAACCGCAATCCGGCGCTGGCTGATGTCGGCTTCCACATCGCCGACCACCTGATAGGCAATGGTTTCACCACTCTCCAGTTCCTCCAGCGTCACGGTGGCACCGAATACTACCTTGCCCGGATTGGCCGCACCGGCAGCCTCCACATCAATGATCTGGGCACTGGAGAGGATGCCTTCCAGCTCCTGGATGCGACCCTCACAGAATCCCTGCTGCTCGCGGGCAGCGTGGTATTCGGCATTTTCCTTGAGGTCGCCGTGTTCACGGGCCTCAGCAATGGCCTGCACAATGCGCGGGCGTTCCTCGGTCTTGAGCCGGTTCAGCTCTTCCCTGAGGCGTGCAGCCCCTTTGGCTGTCAATGGCGGACGATTCATGAGTCTGTTCCTTGATTTCCTTAAGTCAGCTTATTGTTAAAATATACCCTGATGCAAATCCTGCAAACGGTAAACCCGCTCCTCCTCCATAAAGGCCATGGCCTGACAATGCGCCTTGGCACCTTCGATGGTGGTACTGTAAGTCACCTTGCGCTGCAGGGCCTCCCGCCGGATTTCGTACGAATCCAGGGTGGAGCTTTCGCCTTCGGTGGTATTTACGATCAGGTCAATCTCTTCATTCTTGATCATGTCCACAATATTGGGACGACCTTCACGCATCTTGTTGACGATTTCACATTCAATCCCGGCATTCTGCAGCTCACGTGCCGTACCCCGGGTCGCGACGATACGGAAGCCACAGGCCCGCAGGCAGGTACCGACTTCCTGCAGGTGGCGGCGATCGGCCTCCCGCACACTGATGAAGGCCACGCCCCCTTTGGTATAGACCTCGCCGGAAGCGTACTGCGCCTTGCCGAAGGCCTCAGCAAACGTGCGCCCGACCCCCATCACCTCGCCGGTCGATTTCATCTCCGGCCCCAGAATCGGGTCCACGCCCGGAAACTTGATGAACGGGAAGACGGCTTCCTTGACAGAATAATAGGCCGGAATGATTTCATCCAGTGCCTGCTGGGATGCCAGCGACATGCCGGCCATGCAGCGCGCCGCAATTTTGGCCAGTGGCCGCCCGATGGTCTTGGACACATAAGGCACGGTACGCGAGGCCCGCGGGTTGACTTCCAGCACATAGGTCTCATTGGCCTTAATGGCGAACTGCACGTTCATCAGCCCCACCACATTCAGGGCTCTGGCCATGCTGCGGGTCTGCTCGCGTAACTGGTGCTGGATATCCGCGCTCAGCGAGTAAGGCGGCAGCGAACAGGCGGAATCTCCGGAATGGATGCCGGCCTGCTCAATGTGCTGCATGATACCGCCGATGAGGACATTTTCCCCGTCACAGATGGCATCCACATCCACCTCGACCGCATCATCCAGGAAGCGGTCCAGCAGCACCGGGGCTCCATTGGACACCACCACGGCATTGTTCATGTAGCGCCGCAGTTCATGCTCGTGATACACGATCTCCATGGCGCGCCCGCCCAGCACATACGACGGGCGGACCACCAGCGGATAGCCGATTTCCTCGGCCAGACGCACGGCCTCATCGGTATGGGTGGCGGTGCGGTTGGGGGGCTGCTTGAGCCCGAGCTTTTCAATCAGCTGCTGAAAGCGCTCCCGGTCCTCGGCCAGATCAATGGAGTCCGGTGAAGTGCCGATAATCGGGGCACCCTGCTGCTCCAGTTCGCGGGCCAGCTTGAGTGGTGTCTGGCCACCATACTGCACGATCACGCCCAGCGGCTGCTCCAGATCCACGATCTCCATCACGTCTTCCAGTGTCAGCGGCTCAAAATACAGCCGGTCGGAGGTATCGTAATCGGTGGATACCGTTTCCGGATTGCAGTTGACCATGATGGTTTCAAAACCATCCTCGCGCAGGGCCAGTGCCGCATGCACACAGCAGTAGTCGAACTCAATCCCTTGACCGATGCGGTTGGGACCACCGCCCAGTACCATGATCTTGCGTCGGTTGGTGGGGCCGGCCTCGCACGCCTCCTCGTAGGTGGAATACAGGTAGGCGGTATGGGTGGCAAACTCCGCCGCGCAGGTATCCACGCGCTTGTAGACCGGACGCACGTTCAGTCGCTTGCGGGCGGCACGTACCACATGCTCCTTCTCACTCATCAGGTCCGCCAGACGCCTGTCCGAGAAGCCCTTGCGCTTCATGAGGCGCAGTTCATCCGCACTGAGGTCATTCAGAATGCGCTTCCTGACTCCGTTTTCCAGCTGCACCAATTCTTCGATCTGCACCAGAAACCAAGGGTCGATACGGGTATAGTCATGCACTTCCTGCAGGGACATGCCATAGCGGAATGCATCCGCCACATACAGGATACGCTCGGCATGCGGCTCGGTCAGCTGGCTGCGCAGAACATCCTTGGCATCGGGTACTGTCGTCGGGTTCAGCCGTTCATCCAGCCCGTGGATCCCGGTTTCCAGCCCGCGCAGGGCTTTCTGCAGTGATTCCTGGAAAGTGCGCCCGATCGCCATCACCTCGCCCACCGACTTCATCTGGGTGGTCAGGCGGGCATCGGTCTTGGGAAACTTTTCAAAGGTGAAACGCGGGATTTTGGTGACCACATAATCAATCGCCGGCTCGAACGAGGCCGGCGTGGCCCCACCGGTGATTTCATTGCGCAGTTCATCCAGGGTGTAACCGATAGCAAGCTTGGCCGCCACCTTGGCAATCGGAAAGCCGGTGGCCTTGGAGGCCAGTGCGGACGAGCGGGAAACACGCGGATTCATCTCGATCACAATGATGCGGCCATTATCCGGGCTGACGGCAAACTGCACGTTGGAGCCGCCGGTATCGACACCGACCTTGCGCAGTACCGCCAGTGAGGCATCACGCAACAGCTGGTATTCCTTGTCGGTCAGGGTCTGGGCCGGGGCCACGGTAATGGAGTCCCCGGTATGCACGCCCATGGGATCGAAGTTCTCGATCGAGCACACAATGATGCAGTTGTCCTTGCGGTCCCGCACCACCTCCATCTCGAACTCCTTCCAGCCCAGCA
>JAGRJD010000127.1 GCA_020442915.1 Thiothrix sp.
CAAGCACCTGATCACCCAGACGTTTACCCAGAGCATCGAACGCCAGAACCTCAACTTCCGGACCCCTATCAAACGCCTGCAACGCAAAACCATCTGTTTTTCAAAGTCCGTCGAAATGCACGATAAAGTCATTGGTGAATTTATCAACAGATAGTTCTTTCAACTCATCTAAAACACAACCCAGCGAAGCAGGCCATCTTCGAGTATATCGAGGTGTTTTATAACCGGGTACGGCTGCACCCCAGCAACGACTACATGAGTCCGGCAGACCATGAATCAGGGCTACGAACAGCCGCTTGAAAATGTGTCCGGAAAACTGTTGTCAGATTAGGCTAAAACTGCACCCTATTCCGCCCTGCCAGCCCCCTCCCCAACCCCCAGCCGCTTCCCGGCCCACAGCACCAGCACAATGACCGGCAGTCCGATCAGGGCGCAGAACACGAAGAAGTTACCGTAACCGATGGCATCGACCATGGTGCCGGAATAGCCGCCCAGCACCTTGGGCAACAGCGTCATCAGCGAGCTGAAAATGGCGTACTGCACCGCCGTGAACTGCACGCTGGTGAGGCTGGACAGGAAGGCAATAAAGGCAGCGCTGGCAAAACCGGCGGCCAGGTTGTCGGAAATAACGGCCAGATACATTACCGTGAGGTCATGCCCGGCATGGGCCAGCCAGGTAAAGACCAGATTGGTGATTGCCGTCAGGATCGCCCCCCACAACAGGGTGCGCATGACCCCGAAGCGCGAGGCGAACAGCCCGCCCAGAAAACCGCCCAGAATGCTGACCACGACGCCGAAGGTTTTCACTGCAGTGGCGATTTCCGGCTTGCTGAAGCCCATGTCCTGATAAAACACATTGGAGATCACCCCCGGCACAATATCGGTGATGCGGTAAAGTCCGATCAGGGCCAGCAGCAGCAGCGCGGTTTTCAGCCCGTAACGGCGAAAAAAATCCCGGATCGGCTCAATCCAGGTATCCCGCGCCATATCCCGGTTCACCAGCCCGGCCTGCACCAGTCCGTAACCGGCCAGCAGCGCCATACCGATGGCCGTGAAAAAGTGCAGGCTCTCCAGCAGAAAACCGCTCAGCACACCCTCACCCAGCGCTGACTTCAGGTGGGTGAAAAGCGCGTTGCTGAAGAAAAAAGTCACCACAAAAGCCGCTGCCGCCAGCGCAAACACCAGCAACAGGCGCAGGTAATCACTGTTGGCATAATGATGGGCTTCCTTGCGGGATTTTTCCGGTTCGGCAATGATCAGGGTGGTGATCACCCCCACCAGCATGGTGGCGGCCATGATGTAATAGGTCCAGCGCCAGGCTTCATAGTGATAACTGCCTTTTTCCGAACCGAACAGGGAAGCCAGATACAGGGCCCCGGCGCCGGCGGCAATCATGCCGATACGGTAGCCGGCCACATAGGTGGATGACATCATGGCCTGCAGGCGCGAGGCTGCCGACTCGATACGGTAGGCATCAATGACAATGTCCTGGGTGGCGGAGGAAAACCCCAGCAGCACCGCCGCCAGCGCCATCAGGGTCAGATTGCCCTGACTGCGGGCCGGGTCGGTGCTGCCCATGAGCACAATCGCCAGCATGATCAAAAGCTGTGCTACCAGCATCCAGGCCCGCCGCCGTCCCAGCACACGGGTCAGCACCGGCAACGGCAACTTGTCGATCAGTGGTGCCCAGATGAACTTGAAGGAATAGCCCAGCGCCGCCCAGCTGAAGAAAGTGACAGCCTTGCGCTCCACCCCGGCCTCCCCCAGCCACAACGACAGGGAAGAAAAGATCAGCAGAATCGGAATCCCCGCCGCGAAGCCCAGAAACAGCATGGTGATCACCCGCGGATGCAGGAAAGTCTTCAGGGTTTCCCCCCAGCCTCCGGGTGGTGATGCGCCCCCGACAACAGCCTCGGTCATGTCGCCCGCTCCTGTAATATCGTTATAAATTACCTGATCCCGCATCATGGGTAAAAGTGCGGGTTTTGTAAACCGTGATTGCAGCCGGGTAGAGCCACAAAAGCAGGCCCCCGCTTCCGTCGTCTTAACCCAGGTCAAGGCTGCGGCCCGGTAAATTCTGCTCCAATAACCGGCTTTCAACAGGTTGCAAGGAGAACAGGCATGCACAAGCCACTGCTGGCGGCGTCAACCCTTCTGTGCTGTTACCCGGCACTGGCGCAGGCACTTCCTGACACGCTGGATATCGTGATCACGGCTGGACGGGGTGAAACGCTGATCCGGGAAGCTCCCGGCAGCATCAGTGTCATTTCCCGCCATGAACTGGAACAGCAGGGTGGTGATAATGTGCTGGAAGTCCTGCAGGGAACGCCCGGTATCAACCTGCAGGGTATCGGCTCCGGTGGGCGCAAAGCCATCAGTCTGCGCGGTCTGGACAGCCGTCATACCCTGATCATGATTGACGGCAGGCGCATCCCGGCCAGCAATGACAGCATCGGCCCCAATACCGACTACCAGTATGACTGGATTCCGCTGGAGCAGGTTGCGCGTATCGAGGTGGTGCGCGGCCCGCTTTCGGTGCTGTATGGCTCTGACGCCCTGGGGGGGGCGATCAATATCATCACCCGGCGGCCCGGTGCCCAGACCCATGCCGATTTCATGCTCGGCAGCCGCAGCACGGCAGGAAGCGGAGGAGGTGACGGGCATGAGCTGCGTTTCAATCTCGGGGGTGGCCTCGGGGAGCGTGTACGGCTGGGGCTGTCGGGTCAGCAATCGCGCCGCACGGCTCTGGAAAGCCGCCTGACGCCCGGCACTTCGGCCATTGAAGGCCGGGACAAGCAGCAGCTGGGTTTGCAACTGGACTGGGACTGGACAGCGGGCCAGCACCTGAAGCTGGAACACACCGATGTGCAGGAGCAGCGCTGGCATGACAGCGTGACGCGTACCGGTACGGACTACCAGAGCCGCTATACCATCAACCGCACCCAGACTTCACTGGGCTGGGAAGGCCGGGCAGGCGGTATCGAGGCCCGTGCCCGCGCCTATCAGGGACAGGTCGCCATCCGCAACCGTGCCACCAATGGCGTCACACCGACCCCACCCCAGACCCTGAATGAACAGGTACTGGAAGCCGGAGCCGTTTTTACACCGGATTCGCAGGCCCGACACCGCATCAACACCGGGCTGGAATACCGGCGTGAAACCCTGGAGCACCCGAACCTGAACAGCAAGGAGGACAGTACCGATACCCGTGCCGCCTTTGTACAGGACACGCTGCGTCTGGGTGAACACACACGGGTGACTGCAGGAGTCCGCCTGGATGATCATGCGGTTTTCGGGGCTGAAACCAGTCCGCGCATTGCCGTCAGTCATGACCTGAATGCGCAGCTGACCCTCAAGGCCAGTTACGGGCACGGCTTCCGCTCCCCGAACATCAAGCAGGTCTCTCCCGGTTACAGCTTCCAGAGCGGCCCTTACCTGATCCGCAGCAATCCCGACCTGCAACCGGAAAGCAATGATACGCTTGAGCTGGGCCTGCATTTTGGTACGGACCTGCTGACACTGGATGCCGCGCTGTTCCGGAATACGGTGGACAACCTGATCGATACCCGTTTCAACCAGCTGCTGGATAACGGCCTGCAGGACTGGACCTATGCCAATATTCACTCGGCCACCCTGCAGGGCCTCGAAACCGCCGCCCGGATAAAACTGGCACCGGGCATGCGCCTGAAGGGCAACTACCAGTATCTGGATGCCCGCAATGGTGAGGGTATCCGCCTGGAGCAGCGCCCGCGCCATACGCTGTCCACGGAGCTGGAATGGAATTTCGGGGGCTGGGACAGCAGCCTGCGTGCCGAGCATGTCGCGGATCAGCTGATCATTCCCCCCGGCAGCGCTACCCTGACAGCCCTGCCTGATTACACCCTGTGGCATGCGGCTGCCAGCCGGTCACTGGGCAAAGGCCTGAATCTGCGCGTTGGCATCAACAACCTCACCGATGTGCGTCTGGAGAACAAGTCCCCCGACTTCCGCCATGAAGAATACCCGCGCACCGTGCGCGTGGAGCTGAGTGGCCGTTTCTGAGTAAAAGCACTCCCGGCAGACAGCCAGGGCAGGCAAAAAAATTGCCGACCCCATACGGAGCCGGCATCGAGGAGGAGAGAAATCCGTTTAACGCCGCTTAACCCGGCTGATCAGTAGACATCATGCACCGTGTTATAGACATTGAACTTGCCGGTCGGGG
>JAGRJD010000128.1 GCA_020442915.1 Thiothrix sp.
GGTGCCGTACTGGCGACCTATACCGAAGTCCCCCTGAGTGTCCCCAGCAAGTTCGCACGCCAGAGTGATGGAAAAGTCATCCTGGGGGGCTACAACATGGGAATCAGCAAGGATGGCAAAACCTGGCACTATCTGGCACGCCTGAATGCCGATGGGACGGTGGACAGCAGCTTTTTCGAGCACAAAACCAGCCGCACCGCTTCGGCTGCCAGCACGGCTGCAGGTTATGTGAGCGATGTGGTGGTCAATGACCGTGATGAAATTTACATTTCCGGCCTGTTTACCCACCTGACCGATGCCGAAATCGCGATTGGCGGCATTGCCAAGCTGAGCCCGGACGGAGTTGTCGACCTCGATTTTGTCAAAAATTCCCACGGGGCCGGTAATCAGGGCTCAGGGGGAGTAGGCATCGCCGACATCGAAATCCAGGCTGATGGCAAGGTTGTCATGGCCGGTGGTTTCGATGGTTACAACAACCTGTACCACGCGGGTCTTATGCGTATCCATGGCAATGGCGTACCGGATACCGCCATCAACAACAACGCAGAAAACCTGGCCGCATCAACCGGTCTGGCCCCCGGTGACCCGGCAGTCACGACGGCCGCAACCGCGACAGCCCCGGTTTCCCGGGTGCCGGGCCTGAACGTCCTGATTGATCGCGGCAACATGTTCAGCCATGCTGTCACCTACCGTGCCGGGGAGGAGGGCCTCTACAACCAGCCGGGCTACCAGCCGGACTACTATGGCCGTACTGACCAGCCGGTCCGGGTGGGCGTGACGGATGCCGACCTTTATGATGCTGCCGGCGATACCTTCTTCATCTACCGCTCCGGTTACGGCATGCAGGCCTACCACACCAATGGCACCCTGGCCTGGGAATACCTTGCCAGGGTAAAGGCGGCTGATGTCAATACCACTATCGGCCTGTACGCTGCGGCCAATCCGGACAACAACACCATCCAGTTCTTCAACCTTGATGGTACCCGTCCGGCGGTCTCCAGCCTGTCCCAGGTGGTGAATGACATTGCCTTCACGCCTTCCGGGAAGTACCTCTATTCGGTACGCACCACAAGCGGCGGTACTGCCGGTTCTCCGGCTACCGTGACCTTGAGCCGTATTGATCCGGTAACCGGCAACGTCCTCAACAGCACGGTCCTGCCGGAAACCATTCCGACCCTGTGGAACGCGTATGTGTATTTTTATACCGAAACCGATTTCTATACCACCGCCTTCATCGGCAACAACAATGATGACCGGCTGTACAAATACCGGCTGGTGGATACCAATGGCAACCCGGACCCGCTGGGCACGCCGGTTCTGGACACCGGTTTCGGCCCGGTGGACAACCCCGGCTGGATGCTGATCTCAAGCCAGGGCGGCGGCAATATCTGGGGTAGTGATAACTGGACCGTGGATGGCAGCGGCAATGTCTATGCCACCGGCTACCGGGCCACGTCCGGTGTGGGTGATTACGGCGCCAACATCACCCGCATCGGCCCGGCTGGAGTGGATGTGCAGAATGATTACATTCTGGTGGACTCGGTCGGCTCCCAGGGCACTGCAACCGGCGGCTCGAACATCAACCATGTCAGCCTGGACTGGGGCACTGGAAGCGTGGCCACCGTTGCAGAGGCGGATTTCGGTGATGCACCCGGCTACGGTGATGCCAGCCATACCCTCGCCAGCAACATCCATCTGGGTGCTGATGTGGATGCTGAAACCGCCTCCGAAACCGCCAATGGTGATGCTTCAGACGACCTTTACGATGATGGCGTACAGATACTGGAAGAAACCATGGCAATCGGTGAAGGCACGACCACCGGCCCACCTCAGCTGATCAACCTGCAGGGGCAGACCCTGACGGAAGGCCGGGATACCACCCTGTATGTCACGACAGTGGGTAGCGGAACCCTCTACGCTTATGCCGACTGGAATGCAGATGGTGACTTTGCCGATGCCGGTGAGACCTTGACGCCGGTCAGCGCCACCGGTGGCACAGAGGCTTTCTACCTGACACCGCCCGCCGGCCTGACGGCAGGCCTATCCTACCTGCGCTTCCGCTACAGCAGTGCCGACCTGGCCAGCCAGCCGACCGGCACGGCAGTGGATGGTGAAGTGGAGGATTATCAGGTCACGCTGGCACTCAACACCGCCCCCGACATCACCAGCAATGGCGGCTCAGCCAGTGCCGATGTTTATGTGGACGAGAATCAGACGGCAGTCACCACCATGACGGCAGGCGACATCAACGGTAACAGCCTGAACTTCAGCATCAGCGGCGGCCCGGACAGTGGCAGGTTCGCCATCAATGCAGCAACCGGGGAACTGATCTTTAATGCGGCGCCCGATTACGAAAGCCCGCAGGATGCCGATACCAACAACAGCTATGTGGTGGAAGTCACCGTGACCGACAGTGTCGGTGCCACGGATACCCAGCTGCTGACGGTTTACGTCAACAACGTGGATGAGGACCGTGACGGTGACGGCCTGACGGATGCCCGGGAAGCAGCGATCGGCACCAATCCGGACAACCCGGATTCCGATGGCGATGGGGTGCCGGATGGGGTTGAAGTCGGCGCTGATCCGGCCAATCCGGTCGATACCGATGGTGATGGCACGATTGATGCCCTGGATACCGATGACGATAACGATGGCATCCTGACCGCCAACGAGAACTACAACGGCGGCACACCGGCGGATGATGATACCGACAGTGACGGCATGCCGGATTATCTGGATACCGATGACGATGGTGACGGCAAACTGTCTGCCGATGAGCAGAACGACCCCAACAACGACGGCAGTCCGGCGGATGCGGTGGATACTGATGGTGATGGTATCCCGGATTATCTGGATGCCAGTGATGTATCCACCGTCGCCCTGCAGGTACGCGCCCTGCTTCAGGGGCCGTACGTCGCTGCCACCGGCCTCATGAATGACAGTCTGCGTACCCAGAACCTGCTGCCGCTGAACCAGCCCTATGCCGGCACAGCCTACCGGTTCAGCTATCCAGGTACTGAAACAGCCCAGGCCGGCCTGTTCGGTGTGAGTGGTGCGGATGCTGTCGTCGACTGGGTACTGGTGGAGCTGCGTTCGGTGACTGACCGCACCCGGCAGGTTGCAGCCCAGGCCGCATTGCTGCAGCGTGACGGCGATGTCATGGATGCAGGCAGTGGCAGTACCACCCTGCAGTTCCGGAATGTCAGTGCGGGGGATTACTATGTGGTGATCCATCACCGCAACCACCTGGGGGTCATGACACTCAATACCCTGTCACTGTCACCGACACCGCAGCTGGTTGACTTCGGTCTGGCGACAACCCCGGCCTACGGTGCCAATGCCCGTCTGACCAGTATCGGCCCGGCACTGATGTGGTCCGGTGACGCCAACCAGAGCAACAGCATCATTGCCTATGGACCGGGCAACGACCCGACCAGCCTGCTGTCCCTGGTGCTGAGCCAGCCGGGCAACAGTACACTCAACAGCAACTACCGTCTTGCCGGTTACTACAACACGGACTTCAATCTCGATGGCAGTACGCTGTTCGCGGGACCGGACAATGACATCAATCTGGTCCTGGGCAACATACTGCGCCACCCCGGCAACCAGAGCCTTGCGGTCAACTACATCATTAACGGAACGGTTCCTGACGCCCGATAAACGTCAGTTCCTGCCTCAGACAACCGGGGACAGCACCTGTCCCCGGCTTGAGCATCAGGATTGACGCCAGCCTGTTTAGCCGTTTCTGTGCTGATTCATGCGGTAAACAGTGCCGGCATGCTGATTGGCCCAATAAAAAACAAGACAAACATGCCTTACAGAAATCCCTTGCATACCCTCTGTCGATACAGGAGCCTGCTGCTGTATTGCGCAGCATGGCTGATGTTCCTGACCCTGCTGCCCGCCGCCACGGCCAAAGCCGCCACGGCAGACCTTGGCGTGTTCAAATCGGATGGTTCAAACGCAGCCAGCAGCGGCAGCAGCATCACTTACACCATCACCGTAACCAACTACGGCCCCAATGCCTCAACCGCCCTCTTGACTGATCCGGCAGTCAGCGGGCTTGTGATCAACAAAATCGCCTGCGGCCCGGTACCGGGTGTCTGTTCATCACCACCAACCGTTGCCAGCCTGCAGGCCGGATTCACCACACCCAGCATCCCCGCAGGCGGAACCTACCAGATCAAGGCCGCCGCAACCGTCACCGCCACCAGCGGTGGCATCACCAACACGGCAACAGTGGCAACCCCCGCCGGGACAACCGACCCTGTCAGCAGCAACAACAGCAGTACCGATACCGACAGTAACCTGTTTGACATGATCTCAGTCTGTACCGGAACAGCGCTGGTAAAAGCCGGTGATTTCACCAGCAGCCCGGTGGCGTCCAGCACCGGCTGGTACATGGCCAACAGCCCCTTTGATACACCGATCAGCAACGTTTACAACTACACGGGAACATCGGCCTACCGGAACTCCGACATGACCGGCGGCCTGTTTGACATGGTGAACCCGGCCCCGCGCAATGCCTCAACCGGCATCCTGAGTGCCCTGCAGGAATCCGACGGCCCCGGTCGGGCGATTGTCTATGCCTTCGGCCAGCCGCTGGTGGCCGGGGATTATGTGTTCAGCGCAGACCTGTCCAACCGCTTCAAACAGAACATATTCGCCGATCAGTACAAAATATCGCTCTACAACCCTGTCAATGACACCGTCGTTACCGTCATCGCCCAGGACTATGATGACAACATCCCGGCAGCCTATGTCGAAAGCCCCGGCTGGGCCAATATCACTCGCACCTTCACCGTACCCGCAACCGGCAGCTACTATCTGCTGTTCCAGATTGATCCGAATCTGGCAGCCCAGAACTCCGATTACATGATCGACCGGGTTGCTGTCGCCCCGATTGACAATGGCAGCTGCCCAGGGGAAAAAGACCGCTCCGACCTACCGGCGGATGGCCTGATCGCACCGAACCAGGCCTCAAACACCGCTTACGGTGAGGCACTCCATACAATAGACACAACCATCAGGCTGGGCTCAACCAATACCAGTGATGCCAACCCCATTCGCAGCCCTGCGGCCAGTACGGATACCGGAGATGATGGCATCATCCTGCCAGCCTTCACCCAGGGCCAGAGCGCAATCATCACCGCCAGCGTGACGGGTGCAGGCGGCTATCTGCAGGGCTGGATCGACTGGAATGGCGACGGGGTATTCGGCAGCGACGAACAGGTTGCCGCCAACCTTCAGGACAATCAGAGCGGTGATACCGACAATACCAGCGGCGTGATCCGGTTTGTGGTCAATGTCCCGGCCACCTCCCTCCTGAACCAGACCTTTGCCCGCTTCCGCTGGTCGACGGCTCAGGGACTGGACAGTACAACCACAGCCACTAATGGTGAAGCCGAGGATTATGCACTCACCATTCAGTCAGGCACTTATTCTGTCAGCGGACGCGTGCTGGATGACCGGAATGTCAATGCCGCCGATGACGGGGAGCCAGGTCTGGCGGATGTCACCGTGGTCCTTCATGATACCATCGGCAACACCTGCCGCAGTACCCGCACCCAGGCTGATGGCACTTACCGGTTCCGTGCGGTCTGGCCTGGAAGCTACCGGCTCTACGAGGCCGCCGGCGAAACCGTCCCCGCTCCCCGGAACTGCCCTCCGGCACTGACTGGCGACCCGAGCGACTATGTATCAACCACACCCAATGCCTTGGGGCCCTTCAGTGTCACCGCAGCAGCAGTCACCACCATGGACTTCGGTGATGTTCACGCTCCGCAGTTCAACCTCGACAACGAGAAAGCCGGCCTGCCGGATCAGGTCATGGTGCACCCGCATACCTTCATCGCTGCCGCAGATGGCCAAATCAGCTTCAACGTGACTGCGCTTTATCCCGACCCGGCCAGCCTGGACTGGAGTACCCAGGTGTACCTGGACACCAACTGTGATGCTGCTCTGGATGGTGGCGACCGCCTGTATGCCACGGCAATAGCCGTGAATGCGGGGGAGCAGGTGTGTGTGCTGGTGAAGGTACTCACCCCCGGTGCTGCCAGTAGCGGGGCCATGCTCACCAGTGTGATCAAAAGCGAGTTCACCTACGGCAATGGCAGTGCGGGTCTGGCCGATGACATCCAGCAGCACACCGACATCAGCCGCGTCATTGCTGGCCCCGGAACCGGCGCCAGTAGCGGGGCCGGTGTGCTGAACCTGCAAAAGAAGGTCTGGAATGTCACGCGCAATATTGACGGCAAGGTGACACTTGCGGGCGAAACCCTGCGCTATACCATCGCCTATACCAATATCGGCGCTGGCACTGTCAATGCACTGGTGATCCATGATCAGGTACCGACGTTCACGCAGCTGGTACCGACCAGTATGTCATGCAGCGACCACCCCCCGGAACTGCCGCCGTGCAACACGGCCAGCGGCCCGGACGGCGCTCTGGAATGGCGATGGAATACGGGAGGCATGCTGCCATCCGGCTCCGGCGGCAGTGTCAGCTATGAGGTGGTGGTGGAATAACAGCATGCGGCATCAGCGGATGATGCCGCGCGTTCAATCAATGCGCCGGTTTCAGCGCATGACCAGCACTGAGCACTTGGCCTTGCGTACCACCTTGGCAGCGGTAGAACCCAGAAAATAATCCTGGAAGCCGGGTTTGTGGGACTTGATCAGAACCAGGTCCGCCCCCGCTTCTTCCGCAACGGCCAGAATCTCGCTGGCCGGAGAACCCGAGCGAACCTGGGTTTTAAGATCAATACCGGATTCACGGGCAATGTCTGCCAGCTGCTGACGTGTGGTTTTCAGGGCCTCGGAATGAAATGCATCCGGAACCTGCGCTTCGACATAAGCCGGAACCGGCTCCAGCACATGAACCAGATACAGACTGGCCCCCGTATCAGCCAGGACCTTGGCTTTGGCAATCATTTCCTCACCCTTGTTGGTATGGCTCAGATCGACCGGAATGATGATGCACTTATACATGTTTGTCCTCCTGTTGGGATATGCGCAAAATGCTTTGCTGACCTTGTCATCATAAACCAAATGCTGCGCACCCATCATGACAATCCTCAAGGGAACGCCTGTACAGGCACCGCTTACCCTTCCGCCAAAGGCAGACCATCAGCATCAAACAGACCCTCAAACAGAGGAGAGCTGAGATAACGCTCTCCCGAGTCCGGCAGAATCACCACCAGGGTTCTGCCCCTGTTTTCAGGCCGTCGGGCCACTCTGGCGGCAACAGCCACGGCAGCGCCCCCGGAAATACCGGACAGAATGCCTTCCTCACGGGTCAGGCGACGCGCATAATCCAGCGCCTCCGCACTGCTGACCTGTTCAACCTGATCCAGCTGGCCGACATCCAGCACCTCGGGAATAAAGCCGGCACCAATACCCTGAATTTTATGCGGCCCCGGCCTGATGGACTCACCCTTGAGGTGCTGGGTGATCACCGGGCTTTCGGACGGCTCCACCGCAATGGACTGGATGGCCTTGCCACGGGTCTGCTTGAGGTAGCGTGAAACGCCGGTTATGGTGCCTCCGGTGCCTACACCGGCCACCAGAATATCGACCTGCCCATCGGTGTCATTCCAGATTTCCGGCCCGGTGGTCTGTTCATGAATCCACGGATTGGCCGGACTCCTGAACTGCTGCAACAGGACGTAACGCGCCGGGTCGGCAGCGGCAATTGCCTCCGCCCTGGCCACAGCGCCACTCATGCCTTTTGCCCCTTCGGTCAGAACCAGCCGCGCCCCGAAGGCCGTCAGCAGCTTGCGCCGCTCCAGACTCATGGTTTCCGGCATGGTCAGGGTCAGAGGGATTCCGCGGGCTGCCGCAACAAAGGCCAGCGCAATGCCGGTATTCCCGCTGGTCGGCTCCACCAGCTCCCTGCCTGGCGTCAGAATACCCCGCTCAAGGGCATCGGCGACCATGGCGGCCCCGATGCGGCACTTGACCGAGTAAGCGGGGTTGCGCCCCTCGATCTTGGCCAGTACGGTGATGTCATCAACACCGATGACACGGTTCAGACGCACCAGTGGCGTCTTGCCGATGGAAAGCGAATTGTCTGCATACCAGCTGGACATGATTTTCTCCTGCAAATGAACAGCAACCCTATCCATCCGGCAGGAAAAAGAAAAATGATAATAATAGAATTACTTATCAATCAGAATGATAAAGCAGCAGAATCCAGCACCCCACCAGAACAAAAAAACCGCAACTCCAGGACCGGGTGTTGCTCCGGTCGCCGGAAAAGACTAGATTGATCCGGAAATGGCACTAAAATCCGCCGGTCAATAACAAGGAATCCCGAACATGCATTTTCCTCCACTCACAACCGAGGAATGTGATGAATTTTTATTGGTAAAACAGAAGGCACGCTGTTTCGCCCTGCAGCTCGGCGCAGAAATCATCCCGGAACAACGCATGACCTGCCACTTTCTGGAACAGACACCGGATGAAAGCCGGGACATGAATGCGCTGGTACTGGCCCCGGACATGCCACTGCTGACCCACCGGATTGTGTCCTTTCTGGGTGCACATTTGCGCATCGGAGACCGGACCGGGCTGGAAAAAAACATTCTCAACGGTATCAGCAGTCAACTGGAGCGGCAGCCTGGCCATTCCCCGACTACCCCGCCGTCCAGCCCCCGTCAATCAGTAACGCCGTTCCCGTGACCATGGCGGATGCATCCGAGGCCAGAAAAACGATCGCCCCCATGACATCCTCCACTTCCCCCACCCGTGGAAGCCGGATCATGGAGTGAATCCAGGCCAGCCGTTCCGGGCTGCTGAAGGTCGGCTCGGTCAGGGGAGTCCGGATGAAGGTCGGACACACAGTATTGATACGGATACGCTTTGGCCCCCACTCGATGGCCATGGCCTTGGTCATCCCTTCCAGTGCATGCTTGCTGGCGCAGTAAACCGCACGCTCCCCACCACCCACATGCCCCATCTGGCTGGAAATATTGATGATGCTTCCGCCTGTACCGGCCTGATGCATGCCGCTGGCCACTTCGGTGGCAAGAAAATAGGCGGCACGCAGGTTGACGGCCATGACGGCATCAAAGTCCTCCGTCCGGGTATCCAGCGCCGGACTGTGACGAGCACTTCCCGCACTGTTGACCAGAACCTGATAGGGTGGACGCTGCCTGAGCGCACGCTGGACGGCCGTCAGGTCCGTGATGTCGAGCACCAGCCCCTCGGCCTGTAATCCCGCCTCCTGCATGGCGGCCACCACGGCCTGCAGGGCTGCCGGTGTCCGTGCAGCCAGCGTCACACAGGCACCGGCCTCGGCCAGCGCCACCGCACAACCCAGACCGATGCCACGTGACGCACCGGCCACCAGCGCACGGCGTCCATCCAGACGGAATGAGGGCGTGCGCGGCAGTACCGGCGTCATGCCGGAAAAGGTTGCCCGGCCTTGAGGGCCATCAGGGTTCCGTTGATACTGGCTCCCTGCTCCACGTTGATTTCCGTGTAATGGATGTTGCCGACCACCTCGGCAGTGGATTTGAGTGAAACCCGGCGCGAGGAATAGATATCACCGGATACCTTGCCGGATACCACCAGGAGCGGGGCGCGGATTTCCCCGGTCACCTGGCTGTTTTCCTCTACAAACAGGGAGGCATTGGAATCATTCGGTGCCACGATATTGCCGTTCACCCGCCCCTGCAGGTAAAGCTCGCCACTGAAAGATACATCGCCGATAACCTCAATGTCCGCCTCAAACAGGGAGGCCGACGCACCACCGGAACCGGTTTTTGTCATAGTAATATTCCTCTCACCAAAATCAGATCAGGCCGGCCATCCCCCCGGCCTCAGCCGCGCAACTGTACCAGCTCTTTCTCAAGAACCGCAATGGTATCATCACGCTGCTGCAGGTCCTGCAACAGCGCATCCACCCTGGCCTCTGCCGCACCAAGGCGCTCCATTATATCCTCATCCAGCGCAAGTTGCCCTATCCGCTTCAGGTGTTCCAGCTCATCCTGTGACTGCTTGAGATCACGCCGCAGCGCTGCATTGTCACGGTGACACTGCTCCAGGCGGGAGCGGGCTCCGAACGGGTCACTGCCCGGCTCATCCGGCACCGTTTCATGCCGGACTTCCGTTACCAGTCCACGGAACCACCAGCCGGTCAGTAAACCGGCTGCCACTGCAAGCAGCAGAATAAAAAATATCTGACCAACCAGGTAAAGCACGTACACACTCCAGATTCGCAGTATCCATGTTGCGGCAAAAACCGGCCGGTATCAAGCTGCCGGGCATTATCGGCCTGCCGCAAAAATACTTCCCAACCGTTTTTTATAGGCTATCATCAGTCATCCTGTGTTATGTTTATGGCTGCACAGGAAGTCGGCCTCCCTGAAACCCATTGGTTACCATTGAGCCATGCTTGGAAAACTGTTTACCGGAAAAAACAGCAATGAACTGCCAGCCGTTCCCATGGGATTCCAACTGGAGCAGGAGCGCAGTCTGTACCTGTCAGGCCATTATCCGGCCCGCAGGTCATGGCGTCACCTGAGCCATCATGTCAGCCGCTACCCCCATGACCTGCGCGCCCATACCCAGCGTATCCTGCTGGCGCAGGAAACGGAACTGCACGACCAGCTGGAAGGCTCGCTGCTGGACCTGCTGCTCGCCCTCGGCAGCGCAGGCAGGCAGTTGCGCTGTCAGCTGCTGGATGCCATCCAGGACAGTCTCCCGGCGCACAGCCGCCAGCAGTTCACGCACTGGATGACCGCAGAAGACGAGCAGGAGCTGGACACCGAATGGTTCAGCGGCTCGGTGCTGGCGCGCGGGCAGCCTGCCCGCTCCCTGAAACTGGTACAGCAGCAGCGGACCCGGTCGGATGAACGCTATGCCAGCGTCCTGGAAGAAGCCCGCGCCAGCCTTGATTACGGACAGACGGAACTGGCCCAGCAGCTGCTGGAGCGGGAAATCACCGAAGACCGCCACACCCCGGAAATCGAACAGGAGCTGCTGGGCATCTACCGTCATACCCGCAACCGGGACAGGCTGGAGCAGTTGACGGAAATCATGATCGGCAAAAGGATCGACCTGGGGCCCGACTGGCTGGCAACCTGTACAGCGGCTGCAAACTGGTAAAAACAAACATGCTGAATCCAACAACCAAGCCATTGAATGTTGCCCTGTTAAGTATCAGCGCCCATAACCGTGCCATTCTGGAGTTCTTCTTTGCCGGTGCCGGCCGTCAGCTGTTCACTACCACGGACCTGCCACAGGCCGATGCCCTGATCGTGGATTTCGACCATCCGGGCGCGGAGCAGGAGTGGGCAGAATTTACCCGCACCCAGCCCCGACCCGCCATCATTCTGTCGATTCGTGAAATCAGTGCGCCCAATACGGTCTGGGTACCCAAACCCCTGACCTCACAATCCCTGACCAATGCGGCAGCCAGAATCAGGGCCCTGCTGCCCCGCAATGCCGCCCCACCCGCCCCGACACGGGAAGAAGCGGTATCGCCCCCGCTGACGGCTGCCCCGCCGGGCACGCCATTCGGCCTTGGCGAGCACCGCAGACGCACCGTTCCCCGCACCCGACAGCCACAACCCCTCGTATCCCGGTCCGAAGAAGCACCGGACGCCCCCATAACACCCCGGCCCCCGGCTCCACCCAAGACAACGGATACCGCACCCAGCCCATCAGCCAGGCTCGAAGAAGCCGGACTATCCCCCCCCGCTCCGGCAGAAAAACCCGCGCCGGCAAGGGACAGCGGCCCCAGCCCCGAGGAAGCACAGCGCTGGCAGCAACTCTGTGGCACGGAAGAAGGACAGATCAGCATCCGCACCTGGCATGAAAGTGCCCGCCTGTTCACACCGGAAAACTACCTGCTGAACACCATTCTGGAAGCCCTGAAACTGGCACGCCAGTCGCGCCAGCATACCCAGATTCGTCTGCCCCACAATGATTTCATCCTGCTGATGCCGGATGTCAGCCTGGTTTACCTGACCCTGGACCTGTATTCGGAGCCGTTCACCCGCCTGTGCGAGTCCCCGATCCAGAAAGGTGACGCCAGGCTGCACCTGCCCAGTACCCAGGAAATGGCCCAGCTGGCCGAGCAGGTGCGCAGTGATGCCCGCCATACCCATGACCTGGAGGCCCTGGTCTGGACCAGCAGCCTGATTACCTCGCACGGACGCCTCAACCGCAACACGGATGCCGGAAAACCCCTGTACCTGAGAGCCTGGCCCAACCTGACCCGTCTGGAACAGTTTCCCCATGTGCTGCGCATTGCCGCCATCTGGAGCCAGAAACCGGGGAACGTCTTTGATGTGGCACAATGGCTGGACATTCCCCAACGCTATGTCTTCGCCTTTCATACCGCTGCCAATGCCCTGGGCCTGTTTGTTGCCGATCAGGACAAGATACAACAACGCCGGGAAAAGCCGGTTGAGCAGAAAAACCGGGGCCTGTTCTCCCGGCTGCTGAGACGCCTACTCGGAGGGGGCAGAAAGTAACAACCATGATCACCAGCAACAAGAAAATCATTTTCACCGGCCCGGTGGGAGCAGGGAAAACCACCGCGATCGAAACCATCAGTGACATTCCGGCCATCACAACGGACGAGTATGCCTCTGACATGACCAAAAGCCGCAAGCCCCAGACAACGGTCGCCATGGATTACGGCCTGATCAACCTGGGCGATGCCGAGCGCATCCACCTTTACGGCACACCCGGTCAGGAGCGTTTCGACTTCATGTGGGACATCCTCACCAAGGGGGGTATCGGCCTGATCCTGCTGCTGGACAACACCCGCAAGGACCCGCTGCAGGACATGCGTTTTTATACCAACTCCTTCCGTGAGTTCATCGAACAGCGCCAGATGGTGGTGGGTGTCACCCGCATGGACCTGCAGCGCAAGCCGGAGCTGGCTGACTACCGTCTGTGGCTGGAACAGCTGTCCCTGCAGGCCCCGGTGTTCGAGGTCGATGCCCGCGAACGTGCTGATGTCATCCTCCTGATACAGGCCCTGCTGTATGCACTCGATCCGGGAGTGACCACCTGATGAGCGACTACATCGTCACCGACAACCTTTATCTGGGTGCTACGCCCGGCGGCGTGTTTTATGCCGTGCAAAGCGATGAGCCCGAGCCCGGTCGCCAGTTCATCCACCAACTGCTGCAGGAGGACAATACTCCGGTCTTCAGCGAAGACGTTGCCGCCCGCCTCAGTGGCCTGCGCAGAAAGCGCGCCCTGGAGCTGACCCACTGGCTGCAGGAAGCCGGCCTGATCGTGGGGCTGGAGCAGCAGGAAGCCGCTCCCCAGGATACGCTGGAACAATTGCTGCCACGCCTGTTGCGCCCCCTTTCCGACGAAGGCCGGGCCATCCTGGCGGAAAGCCGGGGCCTGTATCTTGGCAGTGCCGGCTTTCTGCATGAAGCAGCCGAGGAGCTTGCCGCCCTCAGTGCCAGTCTGGCGGGTGTATACTCCCGTCACAGGGAGCTGCTGAAAGGCAATCTGGGGTACCCGCAACATGCCTGGGGCCTGATTGACACCAGCGGTAACAGCGAAATCGGCTTCTGGCCCCTTTATATCGGCAGCAGCCGCTTCACCCTGATCATTGCCGGCGTTCCACAGCTGAACCAGCCGGTATTCCGGCAACTGATCTGGGCCCTGGAACGGCGCTATGGTACCGGTTGAACCGACTGCCCCTGACAACCACCTGACATGAAAAAACCGCCCCCAACCACCAGTCAAAAACACTGGAACTGAACGAGGAGACCGAATTTATGCGCGCCGAAATGCTGAACTCCATCCTGAGCGACCTGAACGGCTCATCCGCCGACATTGAAGCCTCGGCGGTCCTGTCGGCTGACGGACTGACCATGGCTTCCCTGCTACCCTCCAGCATGGATGAAGACCGGGTGGGGGCCATGAGTGCCGCCATGCTGTCACTGGGAGACCGCACTGCCGAAGAACTGGCCCGTGGAGCGCTGGAACAGGTGCTGATCAAGGGAGCCAACGGCTACATTCTCATGACCCATGCCGGCCAGGATGCGGTCGTGACCGTGCTGGCCAAGCCCAACGCCCGCCTGGGACTGATTTTTCTGGATGTCAAGCGTGCTGCGGAAAGCATCTCCAAGATCATCT
>JAGRJD010000129.1 GCA_020442915.1 Thiothrix sp.
TTGAACCAGGAGACACCAGAGCAACTGGTGATACGGGAGTTAAGTTACGAAATGTTGTTTAGGGATCTACCGGAGCCACGGGTGCAACGGGAGCCACTGGCGCTCAAGGCGCAACCAGCGCCACGGGTGCTCAAGGCGCCACCGGAGCTACAGGTGCAACTGGAGCCACTGGCGCTCAAGGCGCAACCGGCGCCACGGGTGCTCAAGGCGCCACCGGTGCCACCGGAGCTACTGGCGCTCAGGGACCGAAAGGTGATAAGGGCGATACCGGAGCCACGGGTGCAACCGGAGCCACAGGTGCGACCGGAGCCACAGGTGCGACCGGAGCCACAGGTGCGACCGGAGCCACAGGCGCAACCGGAGCCACAGGCGCCACTGGCGCTCAAGGCGCCACCGGAGCTACAGGTGCCACGGGTGCTCAAGGCGCAACCGGAGCCACGGGTGCAACCGGAGCCACAGGTGCCACTGGCGCTCAAGGCGCAACCGGTGCAACGGGAGCCACTGGCGCTCAAGGTGCAACGGGAGCCACTGGCGCTCAAGGCGCAACGGGTGCTCAAGGCGCTGATG
Source organism: Thiothrix sp. (assembly GCA_020442915.1). Classification (GTDB taxonomy): domain Bacteria; phylum Pseudomonadota; class Gammaproteobacteria; order Thiotrichales; family Thiotrichaceae; genus Thiolinea. Next base: position 568 of record JAGRJD010000129.1, read on the forward strand.
GCACCAATGGTACTAACGGCCAAAGCTTCTTTGAATGGTTCTCTACAACCATCGGTGATTTCGATAGTAGCGGCAAGATTGATTCCAATGATGTACAGGCCTGGCTGAAAGGTGACAAGGGTGATACCGGAGCCGCTGGTGCTCAAGGTGCAACGGGAGCTACTGGCGCTCAGGGCGCAACTGGCGCTCAAGGTGCAACTGGAGCCCAGGGAGCAACTGGCGCTCAAGGCGCAACTGGAGCCCAGGGTGCTACCGGACCACAAGGTCCTCAGGGTCCCCAGGGACCTGGCGGTACCACCATGCCCAACATGATTGGCACAGGCAGTCATACGGTACACAGCAACATGTTCAACTCCGGTACCTTCACGTGGAATGGCGGCTCCACCGCCAAACTGGTGACTGACAAGGGTACCCTGACCTTCACCGACGTGCACAAGAATGCCGAAGGCTGTCTGGTTGCCACCAAGGGCTCCGGTGACTTCGCCGGCTGGTGGGGGAACCTGGTCGATCAGGATGGCGATGGCTATGTCCTGAAGATCGGAACCCAGAAGCCGGATGGAACCTTCGACATCCAGACCGATCTGGCCAAGGGCAAGATTGTTAATGGATCCATCCACTGATCAAGCTGACCGGGGACCCGAATAAACCTTCGGGCTCTCCGGCCAGTCTGGATCAGACTGGATGAAACCCACAGGAAGTGGTTCAGGGGGGCAGTGTGTTTGCACTGTCCCCCTGTTTCATTCCGGCTTTTGACATGCGTTGCTGATTTCTTGACGTTTGGGATAGGAGCTGGATGATTGATTTGTTAAACTGAATTTATGAAAGATAAAAATTTTTAAAAATTAATTAAAAAGCTAACCATTCCAAGGTGCTCTCATGCGATTCAGTATTTTTACACCCACTCACAAACCGGATTACATCACCCCCGCTTTTGACTCCCTGATTGCCCAAAGCTTTACCGACTGGGAGTGGGTGATTGTACCCAACGGAGATGCCGTGATTCCGGAGCCGGTTGCCAGCCATCCCCAGGTCCGTGTGATCCGTGCCCCGGATGAGCTGTCCGGCAAAGGAGTGGGGGCGCTGAAGCTGTTTGCCTGTGAGCAATGCCGGGGTGAGTATTTTGTGGAGCTGGATCATGATGATCTGCTGACTGAAAATGCCCTGGAGGCGATTGATCGTCATGCACGGGAGACAGGTGCCGGCTTTCTGTACTCGGATTTCAGCAACTTTTACGAAGACGGCACCTGCCAGTATTTTTATGCCAGCCACGGCTGGGAGCAGTATCCCTTTCACTGGCAAGGGCGGGAGTACATCGCCATGCGGGCATTTGCGACCGATGCCAGCAGCCTGCACCAGATTTTTTATGCACCCAACCATGTGCGGGTCTGGTCACGTGAAGCCTATTTTGAGGCGGGTGGGCACGATCCGGCATTGCATGTGGTGGATGATCATGACCTGATCTGCCGTACCTACCTGACCGGAACCCGTTTTGAGCACATTCCCGAATGCCTGTACCTGTACCGCCTGCTGCAGGATGGTGGCAATACCTACCTGCGTCATAATGACGACATTCAGCGTATGCAGCAGGAGGTCGCCAACCAATATGTTTATCGGTTGGTCATGGAGTGGTGTCGGCGCAATGACTATCCGATGCTGGACTTGGGGGGAGCACACAACCCGGTACCGGGTTTCAAAAGCGTGGATTTGCGCAATGCGGATGTGAACTGCGATATTCGCAAGGGGCTGCCGTTTCCGGACAGTTCCGTGGGCTGCATCCGTGCTTATGATTTTCTGGAGCATATTCCCGGTTGTCCGGACTCTGCCTGTGAACACGGTGCTGATGGTGGCCTCTTGTGTACGGTGGGGTTGATGAACGAGATTTATCGGGTACTAGTGCCCGGTGGGTGGCTGATATCACGTACCCCCTCCACGGATGGCCGGGGAGCGTTCCAGGACCCGACCCACGTATCCTTCTGGAATCCGAATTCGTTCTGGTATTACACCAACCGTGAAATTGCCAGATACCTGCACGGTGTCAACTGCCGGTTCCAGGATACCCGGCTGTGGCAGTCATTCCCGACCGACTGGCACCAGGAGCACAACATTCCCTATGTCTATGCAGACCTGGTGGCACTCAAGGGGCAGCGCCAGCCTGGAGAGGTAAAGATTTGAGGGGCCGGATCATGGCGTTTTGGGAGCCGGGGGATTGAAGGCCGGCCAGCTGACTTCATTACCCGGCTCCGGCTGCAATGGCACCAGCCGGGACAGCAGCAGTGAGCCGCTGGCCAGCAATGCGCCGGTCACGAAGACCAGTGCCGGTGAAACCAGCCACAGCAGGCCATAGGCAGCCGGTAATACCACTGCGGCAATATGGCTGATGGTAAAGGAGACGCCGGAGGTGGGTGCAATGTCTCTGGGATCGGCGATTTTCTGGAAATAGGTTTTCATGGCAATGGCCATGGAAAAGAACAGGTGGTCAAGGATGTAGAGTGCGATGGCCACCCAGGGATTGTTGACGACCGCATACGCCAGAAAAATCAGGATCAGCCCGATGTATTCCACGGTCAGGGTTCTGCGTTCGCCCCAGCGCAGGATCAGTTTGCCGATCCGGGGGGCAAACAGCATGTTGAGTACACCGTTGGCAAGGAAGACCAGGGCAATCTCCGACACATCATAACCAAACCGTTCCACCATCAGGAAACCGGCAAATACCACAAAAATCTGGCGCCTAGCACCGGACATGAATACCAGCGCATAATAGAGCCAGTAGCGTCGGCGCAGGATCAGGGTTTTGTGCTGCTCCGCCTGCTGGGGGAAGACCGGGAACAGCAGCCAGCATGCCAGTGCCAGTACGATGGTGGCTCCACCTCCCAGCATGTAGACGGTTTCCATGTCCAGCTGCAGCCATTTGATGGTGATGAAGATCAGTCCATAGGCGATCAGGGAGGCAAATGAACCGATGGCAATCATGCGTCCGAAATTATGGGCTGCCGTGGACTTGTCCAGCCATTGCAGGGACAGGGACTGGTTGATGGCTTCAAAGTAGTGGAAGCCGATCGACATCAGGACGGTGGTGGCATAAAGCCCGATCACATTGGGAAACCAGCCGGTGACTGCCGTGCCGATGCCCAGAATGATCAGCGCCAGAATCGCCAGCGTTTGCTCCCGGAGCAGGAACAGCAGGAAGACCACCAGAAAGGACAGGAAGCCGGGGATTTCACGCAGGCTTTGCAGAATACCGATTTCCACCCCGGTAAAGGCCGCTTTTTCAATGGCGAAATTATTCAGTAATGCCTGCCACACGCCAAGGGACAGCGGCATGGCGGCTGCCATCAGGAACAGCAGGATTTCCGGACGTTGCCATGTTTGCGGTTGCCGCAGCAGGAGTCTGGACATGGGTTTTCCTTGGTTTTCCTTCCCGGGCCGAGTCAGGGTACGACGCAAACAACTATTGTCGGACAGCCGGGACCATTCGGCAAGTGCCGGTTTCCAGTATCAGGTGCGGGCGGGGCTCAGGCGTCTGGCCAGCAGCCCCATGATGGCACCATAGGCGGGCACGAACAGGGACAGGCTGACCAGCAGTTTGATGGCGTAATCAACCGCTGCGATTTCCGGCCAGTTGGCGGCCATGAAGGCATCAGTACTGTGATAAAAAGCAATGCTGAAGAAGACCAGGGTGTCAATCAGTCCGCCGATCACGGTAGAGCAGGCCGGTGCCACCCACCAGGCCCGGCTCTGGCACAGGCGGTTGAAAACCTGCACATCCAGTATCTGCCCGATGGCATAAGCCAGAAAGCTGGCAAGGGCAATGCGTCCGACAAAGGCATTCAGTGTACTTAGTGATCCCCAGCCCTGAAATGCGCCCTCGTAGAACAGTACCGACAGCAGGTAGGAAATCAGCAGCGCCGGAAGCATGGCCGTCATGATGATGCGGCGTGCCGTGGCTGCACCAAAAATCCGTACCGTAAGGTCGGTGGCCAGGAAGATGAAGGGGAAGGTGATGGCGCCCCATGTGGTATTAAAGCCAAACAGCGCGACCGGAATCTGGACCAGGTAATTGCTCAGGGCAATGATGAACAGGTGGAAGGCGGCGATGGGCAGTACGACCCGCAGGGCGGGGCTGGTGTCTTGCTGGAACATGATCATCCTTTTTGGCAACCGGGGGTGAGGGAACCCGGATCAGGTTGGTGAAGGCGCGCATTATACACATCTGAAACCGCCACACAATCAAGTGGATGGGGTCTGCTGCTTTTCCAGTAGTGCCTGCCAGGCCGGGTGGCGGGCGATGGTGGCCAGCGCCTGTGCCAGCAGGGTTCTGCCCGGCTCCATTCGGTGCCAGGTGGAAGCACCCGAGGGATGAGGCAGGGGAATAATGTCGGCTTCATGCCCTGGTACCGAGTGCCGGAAGCATTGTCCGATCACGTCCTGCAGGCGTTTCAGGGTTAAAAACCGGCTGATGGCCAGCTTGCCGACCGGGAGGATGAGGTCTGGTTGCAACAGCGCCAGTTCATGCCTGAGCCAGTGTGCGCAGTTCATGATTTCCTCCGTTGTGGGGACGCGATCACCACCGTTTCTGCCGTTGCTGCCCGGGTTTTTACCGGGGAAACAGCGGCAGACGGCGCTGATGTAAACCTGCTGCCGGAACGGTGCTTCCGTGAGGCCGATGCCGGCAAACCACTGAAACAGGGTTTTGCCGGCAGTCCAGCCAAAGGGCTGGCGGACTTCCGCTTCATGAATGCCGGGAGCCTGTCCGATCAGCAGGACGCGGGATGGCACCGGATTGCCGGTAATCACCGGACGTTGCATGTCCGGACAGGTGTGGCAGGCCTGCAGTTGCTGTTGATGCAGGAGCAGTTGTTGCTGTAATTCCGGGCGTTGCATGCTGTGGTGTCTCCGCAGTATCGCTGTATAAAGTACGGCCTGGTCTGGATGGGCCGGAACACCCTTATAATGATGCCGTCCGGCAGGGATGGAAAGATGGGATGGGCACTTCTTATGTTGAGACATGTTTTTTCTGCGTTGCTGATTTTTGCCGTGGCCGTGGCCGGGGCTGGGGTTCAGGTCCGTGCACAGTCGATGCAGGGTGATATACGCCTGTTTGAGGCGCAAAGCCCGAATCAGCCATTCGAGATGGCTGCCAAACTGCAATGGAATCCGCAGACCAGCCAGTGGGACAAGGTGCTGGTGCTGTATAACGGTGCCCAATCACCCCCCCTGAATCATCCGGTCTGGCATTATCTGGACAATCTGGAACGGCCCCGGCGTCAGCCGGCCAGAGCCGGGGAGAATCTGGCGTACCAGCCATTCCGCGCCAATGCCTTCTGTACCGGCCAGACTCCGCTGGCTTCCGGTAAACCCATGTACATCAGTTTTGAAAACAGCAAGCCGGGCGTCTATCAGGAAAAAGCCTTCCTGAATGACTGGAACTGCCCGGACTGGGAAATGGGACGGGACCTGACCCGGATTGTGAATGGCCGGGAATCGCGCTCAGGGCAGGATCAGGCCCTGCGGATCAACCTCAATCACGGCCAGTCCGGCTGCAACAAACTGGGGGGATGCATCAACTGGAAGCCGGAGCTGGGGGCCAGGCTGGACAGTATTTTCTATTCCTACTGGGTCAAGTTTCCACCCGGATTTGATTTTGTCCTGGGTGGCAAACTGCCGGGGGTCGGGGACGAGCAGTCCAAAAGTGGTGGCGGACGCCCGGACGGGCATGACGGCTGGAGCGTGCGTGCGATGTGGAACAAGGACGGGGTGCTAGGGCAGTATGTCTACCATATGGACCAACCCAAACATTTTGGGGAGTTCATGCCCTGGGACATGGAGCCACTGGAGCAGGGGCGCTGGTATCAGGTCAAGACCTTTGTACGCCTCAATGCTCCCGGCCAGCGTGATGGCATCATCCGTACCTGGCTGAATGGCCGGCAGGTCATGTACCGGCAGAACCTGCGTTTCCGGGCCGGGCCGGACGAGAAGATTTCCCGTTTTCTGTTCTCGGTGTTTTATGGCGGCAGCGGGCCGGAATGGGCACCCAGTCGGGACATGATGCTGTATCTGGATGACTTTGTGATCTCTGCCGGTCAGCTGTGAGCCGGGTTCCCGCGTGTTCCGGAAGGTGGTTTGCCCGCAGTCGGGACCGGGTATCATTTCAGTTAATGCATCGCCTGAGAAAAAATCATTTCTTCCCGCATCGGGCAATCGATATGCTGCCGGTTCGGAATGAAACAGGACGGATTCATGAAAACTCAGGCGCGCGTGGTGGTCATCGGCGGTGGGCTGGTCGGGTGCAGCATTCTTTACCATCTGACCAAAATGGGCTGGAGCGATGTGGTACTGCTGGAGCGCAGCGAGTTGACCGCCGGGTCAACCTGGCATGCGGCGGCCAATATTCACGGTCTGCATGACAACAACAACATCACCCGCCTGCAGTATTACACCATGCGCCTGTATGCCGAGCTGGAGCAGGAGACCGGGCAGGGCTGCGGCATTTTCCGTACCGGCTCGCTGTATCTGGCACGCACGGTCGAGCGTGAGCATCAGTTGCGTATCCAGGCTGCCAAGGCAAGGTATTTCGGTTTTGAGTTCCATGAGCTGACCCGGCAGGAGGCGCAGGACAAGCACCCGCTGGTCAATTTTGATGACATCCGCTGCATCATGTTCGAGCCGGACGGGGGGAGCGTCGACCCTTCCGGAGTGACGCATGCCTACGCCAGGGGGGCGCGTATGCGCGGGGCTGAAATCCACCGCCACACCCCGGTACTGGAAACCCGTGCACGGGCGGATGGCAGCTGGGATGTGGTTACTGACAAAGGCACCATTCATGCCGAGGTGGTGGTGAACGCCGCCGGGCTGTGGGCGCGTGAGGTCGGGCGCATGGCCGGGATCGAGCTGCCGCTGATTCCCATGGAGCACCAGTATTTTGTCACTGAGGCGATTCCGGAGCTGGCGGCCATCGGGCATCGCCTGCCTTCGGTCGCTGACCGGGATGGGGAATATTACCTTCGCCAGGAAGGCCATGGCCTGCTGGTCGGGGCTTATGAACGTGACGGACGTTTCTGGGCTGAAAAGGGGACGCCGCTGGATTTCGGCCATGAGCTGCTGCCGGATGATCTGGATCGTATTACCGACAATGTGATGCGGGCCTGTGAACGGGTGCCGGCACTGGCTGAAGCCGGTATCCGGCGTGTGATCAATGGCCCGATGATCTGGTCGCCGGATAGTGCGGCCCTGTTTGGCCCCGTCCCCGAATTGCGCAACTATTATTGCTGCAATGGCATTATTCCTGGCTTCAGCCAGTCCGGGGGGCTCGGCAGTCTGCTGGCACAATGGATTGTGGAGGGTGAGACCGAGCTGGATCTGTTTGCTTGGGATCTGGCCCGTTTCGGTTTGTGGGCCGATAAAAAGTTCACCAAAGCACGGGCGCTGGACTGTTACGCGCACCGCTTCAAGATTCATTTCCCGTATGAAGAGCGTACGGCCGGGCGCCCGGTGCGTACCCGTCCGGCCCATGCGTATCAGAAGTCACTCGGGGCAGTATTCGGCCTCAACTACGGCTGGGAGCATCCCTTGTTCTTCACCGGCTCTGATGACGGCTTCGAGGAGAGCTATGGCTATGAGCGCCAGAACAGCTTTGCGCATGTAGCCCGTGAATGTCAAACCCTGCGTCAGGCTGCCGGGGTGCTGGACATTTCCAACTTTGCCCGCTACGAGATCAGGGGGCCGGGGGCCGGTGACTGGCTGGACCGGGTGGTGGCCAATCGGGTGCCACGGGAAACCGGACGTACCTGCCTGACTCCCCTGTTGGGACTGCGGGGAGGGATTGCCGGGGATTTCACCATTACCCAGCTGGATCAGGATCACTACCTGATGCTGGGTTCCGGTATGGCCGAACGCTATCACCAGCGCTTCTTCCAGCAGGTACCGCTGCCACCGGCGGTTCGTTTCCGTTCCATGACGGACAGCATGTGCGGTTTCAGCCTGGCCGGCCCCAAAGCCCGCGAGGTCTTGCAGTCCCTGACCGATGAGGATGTCAGTAATACCGCGTTTCCGTTCCTGCGCTCGCGGCGCCTGCGCGTGGCCGGGATGGATGTGATTGCGCTGCGGGTATCGTTCACCGGTGATCTGGGCTGGGAACTGCATACGGACGAGCGCAACCAGCTGGCGCTGTATCAGGCCCTGCTGCAGGCGGGCAGGCCATACGGTGCCTGTCCGGTGGGCAGCCGGGCCTTGCTGTCCCTGCGGCTGGAAAAGGGCTATGGCAGCTGGGGGCGCGAGTATTCGCCGGAGTACTGGCCGCAGGAAACGGGGCTTGCGCGCCTGATCAAGCTGGACAAACCCGAATTTCTGGGGCGGGAGGCCTATCTGGCCTTGCGGGACAAGGCTCCACGCTGGCAGCTGGTCATGCTGGCCGTAGACACACAGCAGGCCGATGCCAGTGGTGGGGAGCCGATCTTCACCCTGGACGGGCAGGCGGCGGGGCAGGTGTCTTCCGGAGCTTACGGGCACAGCGTGGGGGCTTCGCTGGCCATGGGTTTCATCCGCAGTGAGTTTCTGGACGGACGCACTGATTTTGAGCTGTCGATTCTGGGGCGCCCGCACCGGGCACACCTGCTGCCGGAACCCCTGTTTGATGCGGCGGGGCAGTGTTTGCGGGCCTGATTTCCCCCCCCTCCGCGTGCTTCTGTCCCTGGCAGTCCATATCCTACCCAGGGAACAGGCTCTGTTCCCGGACAGTGGATTTTGATATAAGTCAAGCTTTCCATTGCGGCGGTACAACGCGGAGGGTGGTATGTCTCATCTTCAGGGGCGGGGTCATTGTCAGTCCTGTGGCATCCGGCATTTGAGTATTTTTGCCGATCTGGGTGCGGCACAGCTGGGTTCCATCAGTGCTTTTCATCCTGCGGTTGTAGGCTATGACAGTGGTGAGGTCATCTATCACCAGCAAACCCCATCAAACAATGCCTTTACCCTGCGGCACGGACTGGTCAAGCTGCTTAAGGTCTTGCCCAACGGCCGTTCCCATATCGTCCGGGTGCTGCGGCGGGGCGACCTGTTCGGGTTTGATGGCTTTGCCGGCGAGGCTTACAACCATACCGCGATTCCGATGACCGAGGTTGAGGTGTGCCGCCTGCCGCTGACCGAGTTGCTGGACCTGAAAAAACAGCTGCCGGAAATCGAGCAGTCCATGATGATCCGCTGGATTGTACACCTGCGTGAAGCTGAGGACATGATGGTGGAGCTGGGGGCCAAAAAGGCCGGTGAGCGCCTGGCTTCGTTCCTGATCCGCTGGTCGAATGTCGATCGGGATGCCGCCGGCTGGGTGGAGCTGCCGCTGTCGCGGGCGGAAATCGGTGAACTGCTGGGCCTGACGGTGGAGACGGTCAGCCGTTTCATGTCGGAGTGGAAGCGTCAGGGTTTCCTGCAGGAGCAGCGCGGTACCATCCGGATGCATCAGGTGGATGAGCTGCGCAGGCTGGTCTGTGCCAGTGGCAGCTGTTAAGCTCTGATTCTGTTCCCAGGCATGACGGCAGCAGGTTTGATTGTGGCATCCCATTCGCTTGAGCTATACATCACAACAGCCCACGAGTGCCCTTACCTTCCGGAGCGGCGGGCCACCAATCTGCTGGTTGATCCCGCCTATCCCATGAACGGTATGGTGTACGGACGGCTGCTGGAAAAGGGGTTCCGGCGCAGTGGCGGGGATGTCTACAAGCCCTGCTGCCATCGTTGCCAGTCTTGTGTTTCGACCCGCATTCCGGTGGCGGAGTTCCAGCCTGACCGCAGCCAGCGCCGTAACTGGAAATACAACCGTGATCTGCAGGTGGTGGAAAATACCGACGGGTTTCAGGCCGAATATGTCAGCCTGTACCAGCGCTATATCCGGGCACGCCATGCGGGTGGTGGCATGGATGATGATTCAGCAGGATCATTCGCCGATTTTATCCTGGCCCGCTGGTGTCCGACCTGCCTGGTGGAGTTCCGCCTGCAGGAGCACCTGCTGGCGGTGGCGGCCACGGATGTGCTGCCAGACGGGTTGTCAGCCGTCTATACCTTCTATGACCCGGATGAGGGCCAGGCGCGCGGGATCGGGACTTATGCCCTGCTGTGGCAGATTGCCAGAGCGCGGGAGCTTGGCAAATCCTATGTCTACCCCGGTTACTGGATCGGGGAAAGCCCGAAAATGAATTACAAAACCCGTTTTCAGCCCATTGAGGGCCTGATTGAGAATCGCTGGGTCCGGCTTCATCATCAGGGTTGACCAGCCCCCCGCCTTCGCGGTTACCGTGATCGTTGCGCCTGCCTCCGGCTCCAGCCACGCGTTAATCACTGCGGTTTTGTCCGGGACCTGCTCTCACGTCAACCCAATGCCTGCCTGAGGCCATACACCTTGTCACAGGAACTTTCAGCAGTGTTGCCCGCTGATCCCGATTCACCTTTTTTGCACGGTTTTCGCATATTCCCTGTGCAATCCCGCTTTAAGCTTCATGCTGTCGCAAGGCAGGACAGCGTAAAAGTCAAAAGCCGAAGCCGATAGAACACGAAACAAAACTAAAAATATCAAGCAAAAAATCAAGCAAAAAATCAAGCAAAAAGGAACTGAAAATGAAAAAGACACTGATTGCTACAATCCTGCTGCTGGTAACTGCCACTGTTGCCATGGCCAATCCCGGTTTTGGCGGACGCGGGCTGGAGGCCATGAAATCGGCTCTGGGGCTGAGTGACGAGCAGGCAACCCAGGTCGAGGCCATCATGCAGGATGAGCGGGCCAGAATGGATGCCATTCTTGACATCCTCCCCCGCCTAAAGGC
>JAGRJD010000130.1 GCA_020442915.1 Thiothrix sp.
GACCAGAGCGACGCCGCGCGCATCGTCGTGCGGGTCCATGAAGCCGAGATCGGCGAGGACGATCCGGGCGTCGATATCTACAACCTGATCAAGTACACCCGCGCCAACCAGAACACCTGCATCAACCAGCGGCCGCTGGTGAAGGTCGGTGACAAGGTCAATGCCGGCGACATCGTCGCCGACGGTCCTTCGACCGAGCTGGGCGAGCTGGCTCTGGGCCGCAACGTGCTGGTCGCGTTCATGCCCTGGAACGGCTACAACTTCGAGGACTCCATCCTGCTGTCCGAACGTGTGGTTCAGGAGGATCGTTATACCTCGATCCATATTGAGGAAATGCAGTGCCTGGCGCGGGACACCAAGCTGGGACCGGAGGAAATCACGGCGGATATCCCGAACGTCAGTGAAAGCCTGCTGGCCAAGCTGGACGAGTGTGGCATCATTCATGTGGGTGCCGAGGTCAAGCCGGGCGATATTCTGGTCGGCAAGGTGACACCCAAGGGTGAGAGCCAGCTGACACCGGAGGAAAAGCTCCTGCGTGCCATCTTCGGTGAAAAGGCATCGGATGTGAAAGACAGCTCCCTGCGGGTGCCGACCGGCATGACCGGTACGGTCATCGACGTGCGTGTATTCACCCGTGACGGAGTGGAGCGTGATGCACGGGCGCTGGCAATTCAGGAGGAGGACCTGCGCAAGGTGCGCAAGGATCTGCTGGACGAGCTGCGCATTTATGAAGGTGATATTTTCATGCGCGTGGCCAGGCTGCTGACCGGGCATGAGGCTGCCGGTGGGCCGCAGCGCCTGCGTGCGACTACGGTGGTCACCCAGGAATACCTGGATACCCTGCAGCCGTTTGAATGGTTCTCCATTCGCATGACGGACGAAGCCCTGAATACCCAGCTGGAAGCACTGTCCACCCAGATCGCCGAGAAGAAGAAAGAGTACGAAATCCGCCTGCAGAAGCAGCGTGACAAGCTCACTGCCGGGGACGATCTGGCGCCGGGCGTGATGAAAATGGTCAAGGTCTATCTGGCTGTCAAACGCCGTATGCAGCCGGGTGACAAGATGGCGGGTCGTCACGGCAACAAGGGGGTGGTCTCGCGCATTGTGCCGATTGAGGATATGCCTCATCTGGAGAACGGCCAGCCGGTGGACATCGTTTTGAATCCGTTGGGTGTGCCTTCACGCATGAACGTGGGACAGGTGCTGGAGACCCATCTGGGTTGGGCGGCCAAGGGGCTGGGTGAAAAAATCGGGCGCATGGTGGATGCCAAGGCCCGGATTGATGAATTGCGCCGGTTTCTGACCGAGATTTATTCCACCGGTGGCAATCCGCGCCAGGGTGACCTGTCGGAGCTGAGCGACCAGGAGGTGGTTGAGCTGGCTGCCAATCTGCGTAATGGTGTTCCGATGGCGACCCCGGTTTTTGACGGGGCGCACGAGTCCGAGATCAAGGCCATGCTCAAGCTGGCAGAACTGCCGGAAAGCGGACAGGCACGCCTGATTGACGGGCGTACCGGGGACGCCTTTGAGCGTCCGGTGACCGTGGGTTATATGCACATGCTCAAGCTCAACCATCTGGTTGATGACAAGATGCACGCCCGTTCCACCGGTCCCTACAGTCTGGTGACCCAGCAGCCATTGGGGGGCAAGGCCCAGTTCGGTGGCCAGCNNCAGCGCTTCGGGGAGATGGAGGTCTGGGCCCTGGAGGCCTATGGTGCCGCCTATACCCTGCAGGAAATGCTCACCGTCAAGTCCGATGACGTGAACGGGCGTAACAAAATGTACAAACATATTGTGGATGGCAACCATTATATGGAAGCCAGCATGCCAGAGTCCTTCAACGTGCTGATGAAGGAAATCCGTTCACTGGGGCTGAATATCGAGCTGGAACGGGAATAGGCGACTGACGACGACATACAGGCGGAAATAGCATGAAAGATTTATTGAACCTATACAAAAATCAGCAGGAGAACCAGGAATTCGATGCCATTCGTATCGGTCTGGTTTCGCCCGAAGTGGTGCGTTCCTGGTCTTATGGCGAAGTCAAGAAACCGGAAACCATCAATTACCGGACTTTCAAGCCGGAGCGGGATGGCTTGTTCTGTGCCAAGATTTTTGGTCCGGTCAAGGACTATGAATGCCTGTGCGGCAAGTACA
>JAGRJD010000131.1 GCA_020442915.1 Thiothrix sp.
ATCTGGCCTATTTGTGCATTAATGGATTTCAATGCGCTTGGGCAGGGTTTCTTCCTTGCGCAGGATGGAAATCCGCAGCACGCCATCCTTGCAACTGGCGGAAACCTGATTCACATCCACATCATCCGGCAGGGTCACAACCCTTTTGAACTTGCCGGAAAAGCGCTCCTGCGCATACACTGTGGTCCGGCCATCCTCATTCGGGAAATCCAGCTTGCGCTGACCCTGCAGGGTCAGCAGGTTCTTGTCGATCTGGATATCCAGGGTAGCGGCATCCACGCCTGGCACAAAAGCCAGCACTTCCACCGAGTTGGAGGTTGAACCCAGATTGATGGCCGGGAACGTGCCACGTGCAACCGGGCGGATGTTCGATACCATACTGCGTCCCTGAAGCTGGCGTTGCAGCTGCTCCAGTTCGGAAAACAGGTCTTCGGAAAAATTGAAAAGAGAACCGTACATATCAAATCTCCATGGCATTGTCTGCTTTGTTCATGGTTTCCAAGATAAGGGTCGACACTGGACATTCAAGGGCAGAACACAAAAAATTTGACAAAACCATTTTTTTCGGGTTCAGCCTGTTTTCTGACTTGAAAAGCAGCCAGGCTGCCCCCATGTAAGCGGCAAACCTTCGGACAACAGCAACAGGGGTTGTCTGGCAATCCGCAGCACCTGCCAAACCCGGGAGACAACAAGCATGGAATACAAAGATTACTACAAGATACTGGGTGTCGAGCGCAGTGCCAGTGCCGATGACATCCGCAAGGCTTACCGGCGTCTGGCCAAAAAATACCACCCGGATGTCAGCAAGGAACCAGATGCCGAAACCCGCTTCAAGGAACTGGGGGAAGCTTACGAAGTCCTGAAAGATGAAAAAAAGCGCAGCACCTATGACCAGCTGGGCAGTAACTGGAAACAGGGTGAAGAATTTCGCCCACCACCGGGCTGGAATCCAAACTTTGACCCCAATGCAAACATGAATTTCGACTTTGATTTCGGCTCGGGCCGGGGTGGGCGCAGTGCTGACTTCAGCGACTTTCTCTCCTCCCTGTTCGGTGGCGGGAGCTTTGGCGGCGCAGGTGGAACCAGAGCCGGCGCACGCAATTCACGCGGACAGGACCAGCAGGCCCAGATCAGCATCGACCTGGAAGATGCCCTCAACGGTACCAAACGCACCATTACCCTGCGGAACCCGAATGGCAGTGAACGCAGCCTGACAGTGAACATCCCTCGGGGCGTGAAGGTCGGGCAGAAAATCCGCCTCAGCGGCCAGGGCACCCCCGGACCGGGCGGAGCCGGAGACCTGCTGCTGGAAATCCGCTTCAATCCGCACCGGCTCTACCAGGTGGAAGAGCGGGATATTTACCTTGAGCTGCCGATTGCACCCTGGGAAGCCGCGCTCGGAGCCAGCATCAAGGTTCCCCTGCCGGCGGGCGGGGTGGTGGACATGAAAATTCCACCCGACTCCGCTTCCGGACGCAAGCTGCGCCTCAAGGGCAAGGGCATTCCCGGCTCACCGGCTGGTGACCTGTACCTGACCCTGCAGATCATGACACCGCCGGCCCACAATGAACATATTCGTGACCTGTACCGCAAGATGGCACAGGACATGCCCTTCAATCCACGGGCCGGGCTGGGCGTCTGACCTGACCCGGCACCCTGACCGGCATGCCCTTCCGGCTCAGGACAACGGCTCCCCGATACGCTCATATTGTGCCAGCTGCCACGGCTCCTCCCTCGCGGCTGCCAGCCATGCCTGCATCGCCGGCAGGGCCTGCAGCGCCCGGCACCAACGTGCAAACGGTTCCGACACTTCCAGCCCGTAGCCCACGACCCGCCACATCACCGGTGCATACATGGCATCCACAATCCCGAACGGACCACACAGAAATTCCCCTGCCGGACGCGCAGCCTGCCCAAACAGCTCCCAGAGTGTCTTCAGGCGTGCCAGTTCCCGCCGCACGTCGACACTGGGTGCCACCTGCCTGCCGGTTCGGCAGTTCATCGGATGCTGGCTGCGCAGGGCCTGAAAACTGCTGTGCATTTCCGCCGATGCGCAGCGGGCCAGTACCCGCAATCCGGCATCCTGCGGCCACAGCCGGTGCTCCGGATAACGCTCGGCCAGGTATTCCATGATCGCCAGGCTGTCCCAGATCACACACCCACCATCCACCAGCACCGGTACCTGGGGCGGAATCCGGTGGCTGGCGGCAAAGCGTTCCAGTGCATCATTGTGATCAAACGGGAACAGGGTTTCGTCAAAATCAATCCCGGCCACACGCATCAACAGCCAGGGTCGCAATGACCAGGACGAATAGTTTTTGTAGGCAATATACAAATGCATGGGAAACTCCTTGAGCGATTGTCATGCATGACTTTCATGCATTCACAGCCTACAAAGATGACAAACCGCAAAAAAGCGAATAATTTTGCATGGATTCAACAGGAATTCCGCACAAAGGTGCAAGTCATGACACCCCGACAAGTCCGCAGTCTGATTACCGTCACCGAAACCGGCAGTATCAGCCGCGCCGCCGAGCAGCTGCATCTGGCCCCTTCCAGCATCTCGGCCCAGCTGCGCGAACTGTCCGGCGAGCTGGGCATCCCCCTGTTTGAAAGTGCCGGACGCAATATTGTACTCAGTACTGCCGGACAGGCGCTGCTGCCACATTTCCGCACGTTCCTGCAACAGGCGGAAACCATTGTGCACCATGCCCATCACCTGCATCACGAGCCAGTCGGAGAACTGCGCCTGTTCGCTCCCAGCTCCATGTGCATCTACCGTCTGCCGCCCGTTATCGAGGCCATGCAGCAGCAGGCACCGCAGCTGGAAATCACCCTGACACATGAGCCCTTTGACTACCAGAACGCCCTGCGCCAGCGCCAGATTGACGCCGCCATTCTGGTCAGCCAGCACCCGGAACAACACTGGCAGCTGGAACCGCTGCGGGCAGAGCCGGTGATTTTCGTCTGCCACCCGCAGCGTCACCAGCGCGGTGAATTAACCCTGCCCCAGCTGCAGCAGCATCCCCTGATCACCACCGAGCCGGGCTGCAGCTACCGTATCGCAGCCGAACAACACTTCCAGAGCCGGGGGTTGCACCTCAATCCGCGCCAGTCGTTTGCCAATGTAGAAGTCATCCGCCGCTGCCTGCTGGCCAACATGGGCATGGCACTGCTGCCGGCCTGCGTGGTACAGGAAGACATCACTCGCGGCACACTGTGTCATCAGGCCGTGGAAGGCACGCCTTATCCGTTCCGTTCCCTGCTGGCCTATCCCAAAGGCCAGATACCATCCTCCCGACTGGAATGCCTGCTGCAGGTCATCCGGGCACAGTCGCAGCAGCCAGCCGGGACAGCAGCGTTTCCAACACCCCGGCACACGGGGCCATGACCTTCAGGCTGGCCAGTTCATCGGCCCGGGTCCAGCCCGGATTGACAAGCGCCAGCGGCTTCCCCCATTCACGGGCGCGCAGACAGAAACGGTAGCCGGAATACACCTTGAGCGAACTGCCGACCACCAGCAGGGCATCCGCCTGCTGCAAAGCCGTCAGGCACTGCGCCACTCGCTCCGGGGGAATGGTGCCACCGAAAAACACCACATCCGGCATCAACACGCCACCACAATGCAGGCAGGCCGGAACCTGCAACTGAGCCAACCGGGTCTCATCCAGTTCGGCATCCCCATCCGGACGCATGTCGGCATCCAGCCACTCCAGCCAGGGATTGGCCGCCAGCAGACGGGTCTGCATCGCCATGCGGGTACTGTGCTGCCCGCAGGACAGGCACCTGACCCATTCCAGATTGCCATGCAGATCAACAACCTGACGACTGCCGGCCCGCTGATGCAGGTTGTCAACATTCTGGGTCACCAGCAGTGCCACATGCCCCAGCTGCTCCAGCCGGGCCAGAGCCCGGTGCGCCAAATTCGGCTGCGCCTGCGCCATCAGTGGCCAGCCGGCAAACGAACGGATCCAGTAACGCCGGCGGGTCGCCTCCAGACGAATGAAATCCGGATGCTGCATGGGTGCACCACGCTGCCAGACACCGTTTTCGTCACGGTAGGTCGGAATACCGGATCCGAGGCTGACACCGGCCCCCGTCAATACCAACAGGCGCGGATGCCGGCGAATGAAGGTTTCCAGTGCTTGCGTTGTCATCCTTGCCCCCGAAGTCAAAATGGTGTGTTATCAACCTGTCGGATCAGGTAGCGGCCTGCCTGTCAAAGCCTTTCTTTTCCCACTGGCCACTGCCATGATACCGGTTTTGTCTGGCAGGATAAAACCGGCCACAGGAGACAGCGTGATGGAAATCCGCCCCTATCAAAGCAGGGATGAGAACGCCGTGATCCGCCTTTGGGCAGACTGCGGGCTGACAGTGCCCTGGAACAACCCGCAGCGTGATATTGAGCGCAAACTGGCCATTCAGCCGGAACTGTTTCTGGTGGCAACAGAAAACGATATACCGCTGGCGACCGTCATGGCCGGTTACGAGGGGCACCGGGGCTGGATCAATTACCTGGCTGTCCACCCGCAACATCGGCGTCAGGGGCTGGGCCGGTGCATGGTGCAGGCAGCGGAAACGCGCCTGCTGGCCCTGGGCTGTCCCAAGATCAACTTGCAGGTACGTAGCAACAATAACGCTGTCATCGCCTTCTACCAATCCCTTGGTTTCCGGGATGACCACTGTATCAGTCTGGGCAAGCGCCTGATCCCCGATGACTGATACCCGCAAAATCATCCACATTGACATGGACTGCTTTTACGCCGCCATCGAAATGCGTGCCAATCCGCAGCTGCGCGGTAAACCGGTGGCGGTCGGCGGCTCACCCAACGGGCGCGGTGTGGTGGCGACCTGTTCGTATGAGGCCCGTGAATACGGTGTACACTCAGCCATGCCCATGGGGCTGGCATTGCGCCAGTGCCCGCAGCTGATCGTATTACCGACCCGGCATGCGCTGTACCGGGCGGTTTCGCACGAGATTCAGGCCATTTTCACCGAATATACCCACCTGATCGAACCCCTGTCCCTGGATGAAGCCTATCTGGATGTCAGTGACCCCGACCTGCACCGGGGCAGTGCCACCCTGATTGCCGCCGAAATCCGCCAGCGTATTTTCAGCTCCCAGCAGCTCACCGCCTCTGCCGGGGTCGCACCCAACAAATTTCTCGCCAAGGTCGCCAGTGACTGGCACAAACCCGACGGCCTGTTTGTCATCCGTCCACGCGATATTCCAGATTTCATGCCCACCCTCCCGGTCAAACGCATTCCGGGGGTAGGCCGGGTGACGCAGGCCCATCTGGAACGCATGGGCATTCACACCTGCGGTCAGCTGCAGGCCCTGCCGCTACCGGTACTGGAACGCGAATTCGGTCGTTTCGGCCAGCGCCTGTACGATTTTGCACGCGGCCTTGACCAGCGCCCGGTCAGCACCTCGGACATCCGCAAATCCCTGAGTGTGGAAGATACCTTTGATACCGACCTGCCCACACTGGCCAGCTGCCTGGAGCGGCTGCCAGGTTTGTTCACTGCGCTGGAAGCACGGCTGGAGCGGGTCCGGCAGCATCAGCAGCAGCACCCCAAGTCGCTGTTTGTGAAACTGCGTTTCCATGATTTTGTCACCACCACGGTGCAGACGCCATCGCTGCAGGTGCAGCAAGCACTGTACCAGCCCCTGCTCACCCAGGCCTGGGAACGGGGCAGACGCCCGGTGCGCCTGCTGGGGATCGGCGTGCAGTTTGAACAGCCGGGGACACCGGAACAGCTGCTGCTGAACCTGAAACAGCGGTAAGACCCGACCGGCCCGCTGAGTCTCCACCTGCTATAATCCCTAATCAGGTCTGCATACTTTATCAGGAGCCCGGCATGAAACTCCCCACCTTGATCAGCCTTCCGCTACTCGGCAGTCTGGCCCTGCCCGGACTGGCAGCACCCGTAACCTATGACAGCATCTACACACCCCTGAACGGCCCGCCCTGCGTCGGCCTTGACGGCAATGAAGAAGAAGGCTGGGCCAGCGGCAGCTGTCCCGGTACCGGTGGTTACAGTCTGCTCTGGTCAGAGGTCGACATCCGCCAGTCGCTGGATGTGGTGGCCCCGGATGGCAGTATCCACCCGCTGGAACTGTGGTCGGTGGTCTCCCCCAACTTTTCCGCGCTGGGCCATCTGGCTGAATGGCGGGTGCGGAAAACCGGCTCAGGCCATACCCCGGTGGGCCTGATCGTGCGCTACAACGTGAATGAAAATCCGGAGCAGCCTGAACAGGTCACCTCCTATCTGGTCGTCAGCAAACTGAACGGGCCGGAAATCTGTGTGACTGCAGTCATCCGGCCCCATACCGGTGCCAATGCCGAAGCCCGCCGGCAGGCCGAACACTCAGCCCTGCAAACGTGCCGGCTAATCCGGTAGGGGTGCCCGCCGGACCGACGCCTGCCACAACCCCAGCATCAGCATCAGCGCGCAGGCATAGGCCATATCCGCTCCCAGGCTCCAGGCAAACAGCCCGCACACCAGCAGCGCCACCCCGATGGCCGGGCGGAAACGCCGCCGGACCAGGCGCCAGGCCGCCAGCATGGACAGGGTATAGATCAGCACGAACACGCCATTGGTCCAGCGCACCATCACCATGAAGTCCTGTCCGGCCAGGTGAGCCAGCACCATCACCAGCATGGCCAGTCCCAGTACCAGCAGCAGCGCCACCACAGGCACCTGATGCCGGTTCAGGTACTGCAGGCGGGCCGGCAATACCCCGTCCTGACTCAGCGACCAGGCCAGACGGGCAGCACTGGCCATATAGACATTGACGGTGGCAATGCCGCTCCCGATCCCCAGTATGGCAATCACCCAACGTCCGCTGTTCCCCAGCAGCTGCTCATAGGCGCTGACCATGGCCAGCCCGCTGTCCGGGGCCAGCATCGACAGCCAGGTACAGGCCAGATAGACCAGCCCCACCAGCACCGTCCCTCCCAATACCGCCGGAATGAAATCCCGCTGTGCATCCCGAAATTCGGCAGACAGGTGGGTGATGGCCTCAATCCCGAGAAAGCTCCAGATCGCCAGTCCGATCGCCCCCAGCATGCCACTGCCTGAGCCGGCAGGCAGGGGGGGCAGCACCGGAACCTGCCACAGGAAGGCCAGCAACATGGCGCCCACCACAACCACAATGACCAGGGTCAGGATCAGCTGTGACTGTCCGGAGAGCTGCAGGCCACGCCAGTTGAGCCAGTACAGCGCGGCAATCACCAGCACCTGCCCCAGCAGCTGCTGCCCCGGTGACAGGGTGATCAGCGGCTTGAGAAACTCAAAGGTCATGATCAGGGCCGCCGGTGCTCCCAGCGGTACCACCAGCAAGAACATCAGCCCGACCACGCGTCCGTAACGGTATCCGAATGCCTGCCGCACAAAAAAGGCCGGACCGGCGGCACTGGGAAAACGCCGCCCCAGTTCGGCGAACACCAACGCCAGTGGCAACACCGCCATAATCAGCAGGC
Organism: Thiothrix sp.; assembly: GCA_020442915.1. Taxonomy (GTDB): domain Bacteria; phylum Pseudomonadota; class Gammaproteobacteria; order Thiotrichales; family Thiotrichaceae; genus Thiolinea. Next base: position 7,488 of record JAGRJD010000131.1, read on the forward strand.
CCCAGGTCCACACGGTCATGTCCCCGGCACTGGCCAGGGTATGCTGGGGCAGGATGAAAACCCCGGTTCCCAGCAGGGTGGTCGCCATCAGGCCCATGCCTTGCCAGCGGGTAATGGTTTGATTTAGCCTTGTCATCCCGGTCATTCTGTATTGAAAAGGCCAGTGTACGCAGCTTTGCCGCAGCAAGCTGACACAATGCACGGGCAGTTTGCGCTTTTACAGGTCGGGGCACAGGCAAACCGTCGGGAGTGATGATCAGTGGATAGTTTTGACCGGAAAATTCTGGCTGCACTGGAACAGGATGCACGCCAGAGCATTTCCGCCATTGCCGGACAGGTGAACCTCTCACGCTCGGCGGTCTCGGAGCGCATCCGGCGCATGGAAGAAAACGGCGATATTCTGGGCTACAGGGTCATCACCCGTCCACAGGCCGGAACCCGGACGACAGTCAGGGCTTTCTTTGAAAACCAGCACAAGGGCTATAACTGCGAAACCATGACGGCCCGGATTCTCGCCATTCCGGGTGTCGTGTGTTGTTACGGCATCAGCGGGGAAGTCGACCTGCTGATTGAAGCCGAAGCGGAGTCCATGGAGGCCTTGCACCAGTTACGCAAGCAACTGGACCAGATTCCGGACATTGGCAAAGTCACAACCCATATTGTCATGGGGCAATGGCGACGCTGACGCCGGCCCTGGAACCAACGCCCTCCCCGCACGCAACCTGATGCAACCTCCCCTGAAGGTCTGGCCGGCATCAGGCCGGGGTATGCAGCCAGTCATTCCAGCTCACGGACTGATTCACCAATGGCATTCACCACCGCATCAATCTCCGCTGCTTCCACCGTGAACGGCAGCCCGAGCTGGAGCGTATCACCACCGTTACGCACATAAAAGCCCTTGTGCCAGCATTTGAGCGCCACTTCATAAGGCCGGATCACCGCATCCCTGCCACGCGGCTCCAGGGTCAGCGCGGCTGCCAGCCCGCAATTGCGGATATCACTCACCAGCGGCGTCCCCCGGAGCGCATGGATGGCGTCCTCCAGTACCGGTGCCATACTGCGTACACGCTCAACCATGCCGTCACGCTCCAGCAGCTCCAGCGTCGCCAGCCCCGCCGCACAGGCCAGGGGATGGGCCGAATAGGTATAACCATGCGGCAACTCGATCATGTGCTCCGCACCACTGTTGTCCATGAAACACTGGTAAATTTCGTCACTGGCCACAACCGCCCCCATGGGCACGGCACCATTGGTGACCTGCTTGGCCAGGGTCAGCAGGTCTGGCGTGACCCCGAAAGCTTCCGCACCGGTATTGGCACCCATGCGTCCGAAGCCGGTGATGACCTCATCAAAAATCAGCAGGATATTGTGTTCCGTGCAAATTTCACGCAGACGGGCCAGATACCCTTGGGGCGGTGGGATCACACCGGCAGAACCGGCCACAGGCTCAACAATCACGGCAGCAATATTGGCGGCATCATGCAGGGCAATCAGGTTCAGCAGCTCGTCGGCCAGCACCGCACCCTGCGCTGGCTGGCCACGGGAAAAGGCATTCCGGGTACTCAGGGTGTGTGGCAGGTGGTCGGCCTCAATACCCTGCCCGTACAGCATGCGATTGCCGACAATACCGCCCACACTGATACCACCGAAATTGACGCCATGATACCCCTTGATGCGCCCGATCAGCCGGGTTTTGCCGGCCTGCCCGCGTTTGCGCCAGTAAGCCCTGGCCATCTTGAGCGCGGTATCCACAGCCTCGGAACCGGAACCGGTGAAAAATACCCGCGTCAGCCCTTCGGGCATGAAATCCGTGATCCGCTCGGCCAGCTGAAATGCCTTGGGGTGGGCAAAATTGAAAGCAGGTGAATAATCCAGCTCTCCGGCCTGACGGCCAATGGCCTCGACAATCTCGGTTCGCCCGTGCCCGAGGCCACAGGTCCACAGGCCGGAAAGACCATCAAAAATCCGGCGGCCATCCGCAGCAGTATAATAACGCCCCTGCGCGGCCACCATGACACGCGGGTCGCTCTTGAACGCACGGTTGCTGGTGAACGGCATCCAGTAAGCCCGCATCTCATTCTGATTCATGCGCATCGCCTCCATCAGGCATCAGGTTTGACAGGTATTATTCTGGAGCAATTCCTGCGTTGAATAAATACAGGATGTCATTTTCAATCAGGCATCGTCGCAACCATGCTATCGAGCGCTCACGGGTGGCAATAAAAAAGGCAGCCGAAGCTGCCTTTTTCGAGTATCACCGGATTGTGGTCTCAGCGCCGCAGTTTACTGATACGCTGCAACATCTGGATCTGGGCCTTGGCCGCTTCCAGCTCGGCCTGCAGGGTCTCGTAATCCAGATCCTCTGGGTCCTTGCCGGCCAGTGCATCTTCCGCCCGCTTGCGGGCTTCTTCCGCCGCCGCTTCGTCCAGATCCTCCGCCCGCAGGGCGGTATCGGACAGCACAGTCACAATGTGTGGCTGTACTTCCAGAATACCACCGGAGACAAACATGGACTGCATGCCGTCGCTGGTGCGGAAACGCAGTTCCCCCGGACGCAGGTTGGTGATCAGCTGTGAGTGGCGTGGCAGAATACCCAGCTCCCCCAGCACACCCGGTGCAATCACTTCCTCTACGGTACCGGAAAACAACTGCTCTTCCGCACTGACCACATCAAGATGCATCGTCATTGCCATGATTCAATCCTCCTGATCAGGATTTATTGGCTTTTTCGACCGCTTCCTCAATGGAGCCCACCATGTAGAACGCCTGCTCCGGCAGGTGGTCATATTCACCGCTCAGAATGGCCTTGAAGCCGGCAATGGTGTCTTTCAGGGCCACGTACTTGCCCGGCGAGCCGGTGAACACTTCCGCTACGAAAAACGGCTGCGACAGGAAACGTTGCACCTTACGCGCACGGGCGACCACCAGCTTGTCTTCCTCGGACAGTTCATCCATGCCCAGAATGGCGATGATATCCTTCAGCTCCTTATAGCGTTGCAGAGTGCTCTGCACCAGGCGGGCGGTATCATAGTGATCCTGCCCGACAACCAACGGATCCAGTTGCCGCGAAGTCGAGTCCAACGGGTCCACCGCCGGATAGATGCCCAACTCGGCGATCTGCCGGGACAACACGACGGTCGCGTCCAAGTGGGCGAAGGTGGTGGCCGGCGACGGATCGGTCAGGTCGTCAGCAGGTACGTACACGGCCTGAATGGAGGTAATCGATCCAACCTTGGTCGAAGTAATCCGTTCCTGCAACACGCCCATTTCCTCGGCCAGCGTC
>JAGRJD010000132.1 GCA_020442915.1 Thiothrix sp.
TTGTGCTGTATTACCAGCCGATTGTGGATATTCGTGACAATGCCCTGATCCGGCTGGAGGCCCTGTTGCGTTGGCGGCATCCACAGCGCGGGATTCTGGAACCCGAACGCTGGATGCCGGTGGCTGAACGCCTGTCGATCCTGTCAGAGATCAACCTGCAGGTCTTTGACATTCTGGAGCAGGATATCCGGCGCTGGCAGGCCATGAACCTTGCCTGTGTGCCGGTCAACATCAACATTACGGAAAGCCTGCTGCTCAGCGGTCTGGTGGTGGATCGCATCCGGGAGCTGATGCAGGAACCGGGCATGGCCTGCCACATCGGCATCGAGGTGACGGAATCGGTGATCCTGGACCGCTCCATCAAGCTGGCCCGCTCCCAGCTGGAGCGGATACGGGCCGCCGGCATCCATATCGCACTGGATGATTTCGGGACCGGTTTCGCCAATCTGTCCCACCTGAACAGCATTCCCTACGACGCGATCAAGATCGACCAGAGTTTTGTCAGGATCATTCCGGAGGACCGGGGGATGCGCCTGATCATCGAATCCATGATTGCCCTGCTGGAGCGTCTGGGCAAGGAAGTGGTGTGTGAGGGCGTGGAGAATGAAACGGTCCGGGACCTGCTGATACGGATGGGCTGCCGCTACTCCCAGGGATTCCTGCATGCGCGCCCCCTGCCGTTCGAGCAGGTCTGTCACTGGCTGAAACACCGGGGGGTCGGGCATGAATAAGACGGTTTCCGGAAAGTCAGGCGGCCCGAGGCTGGCGGCGGGGGGGCTGCTGTGCGGGATGCTGGTCTTTGCCGGGTTGCCGGTACAGGCGGCCCCGACCGCAGCGGAGCCGGTGATGGTGGAACTCACCCACTGGTGGAACTCACTCGGTGAACGGGCAGCCCTGGATGAAATCCGCCAGGCGGTGGAGCAGGGGGGGGCACGTTTTGTGGCGACACCGATAGCGACTTATGACCTGCTGCGGGAGCGCATTATCGAGCGTCTGGCCTATGGCTACCCGCCGGCCATCACCCAGTGGCTGGCGGGACAGGACATGCTGGCCCTGGTCACGGTGGATGCGATTGAACCCGTGCCTGCCCGTTGGCGCGGTGCCGCGCTGGAAGCCATTCTCTACCCGGAAGTACTGGCCGAAGTCTCGCTCCGGGGTAAGATCGCTGCTATTCCGGTGGGGGTCCATATCCAGAATACGGCTTATTACAATGCTGCCATCTATCGCCGGCTGGGGCTTGCACTGCCGGAAAACTGGGATGTGTTCCTGCAGCAGGCTCGGCGGATCAAGGCAGCGGGTTTCACGCCGATTGCCCTCAGTGATGAGCCCTGGCAGCTGCGTTTCGTTTTCAATGACATATTGATGGGCAAAGCAGGCACTACCGGCTTCCAGTATTTTTATGCCGAGCAGAATCCGCTGGGCTCCATGCGCACCGCACTGCTGGAGAGTATGGAAACCTTTCTGGCCCTGCGTGCTTTGGTGGATCCCGGCCATGTGGGGCGGCTCTGGAACGAAGCGACGGACGAAGTGATCAACGGGCGGGCGGCCATGCAGGTGATGGGGGATTTTGCCAAAGGGGAACTGACAGCCCGGGGCCTGAAGCCGGAGCGGGATTTTTTCTGTGCTCTGGCACCGGGAGCCGGGGAGACCATGCTGTACGCCATGGACAGCTTTGTGCTGCTCAAGGTCGAGGGTGCCGGCCTGCAGCAGGGACAGCGCCTGTTGTTTGATGTGGTGCTGGACCCGAAGGTACAGGCGGCCTTCAACAGCCGCAAGGGCGGGATTCCGGTACGCTATGGGGTGGACACCGGTCAGCTGGACAGCTGTGCACGCCGGCAGTATCAGTCCTGGCTGCGCAAGGACAAAAGCCGCCTGCGCCTGCCGGATACCACCAGCCGCCTGCGCCTGTCATTTGTACAGGATACCCTGCACAAGGCCTGGAGCGAAGGCTGGAGTGCCGGTCGGGCAACGGATGAACTGATCCGGCTGGTGGATGAGGCCTGGAAAAGCCGGATCAAAGCGCAGCAGGCCGAATGAATGGCGCCGGTAAAACCGGTACCGGGGGGCTTTTCAGGAAACCGTCCGGGGGCATAGGCCCGTACCGACTCACCGGCATTACCGTTATGTACCTGTTCACAAGCCCTGTTTTTATTCAGGCTCAACAGGATAAGCATTCCTTCTTTCCTGAAAAACCCATCATTACCGTTAGAATTACTTTTGCAGGGCCGGACAGTTTTGTAAGCTGTTTTTCATGGACGAGGCCAACAAGAACAATCACAAACGGCGCAGGGAAGCAGAATCCATGAGGGAAATCGGAAAAGATAATAACAATAACAACCGGCACGCCGCACAATGGGCCAACCGCTTTCTCCCTTCTTCAGCCATCCAGGTTTTCCCTTGCCTGGGTGGCCTGTTCCTTTTCCTGTGCGCTGCCTCTCCCATACCTGCCTGCAGCGCGCCCTCAGGCCCTGAGCCCCAGCCCGCGTGCCAGCCGCGCCTTGCGGAAACGCAGGCCCATGCTCTGGCGCATCAGCAGGTGCCGTAACGGTGCCACCCGGTCCACGGCCAGCAGTCCGGCAGCTCGTGCATGCCCCAGTAACGGAATACCAGCGGAAAACAGCCGTACCAGCGAATCGGTATAGCCGACAACGCTGGCATGATCCGGCCTGCGCTCGCGGGCATAAGCCTGCAGCAGCTCGCGACGACCGCAATCCGGGGCTGCCGCTGCCGCCTCCGCTGCCAGCAGGTCTGCCAGTACCGCCACATCACGCAGGGCCAGGTTGAGCCCCTGCCCGGCCACCGGATGCAGGGCATGGGAGGCATTGCCGATCAGCAGCGCACGTCCTGCATACTCGTGCGCCGACTTGAGCAGCATCAGCGGAAAGGTACTGCGTTGCCCCACGTGCAGGAACTGCCCCTGCCGGAAACCGAATGCCTGCTGCAGACCTGCCAGAAACGCTGCATCATCCCGCCCCGACAGGGCATCAACCTGCTCCCGTCGCCGGGTCCAGACCAGTGAATAACGCTCACGGGTCATGGGCAGCAGCGCCAGCGGGCCTTCCGGCGTGAAGCGCTCGTAAGCGGTCTGCCGGTGTGGAAGTTCGGTAGTGACATTGGCGATCACGGCAGTCTGGTGATAATCACGCTCCTCCACACCGATGCCCAGCCAGCCACGCAGTTGCGAACGTGCCCCGTCAGCCACCACCAGCAGCCGGGTCTGCAACTCAAGTGTCTTTTCCTGCTGTTCCACGGTCAGTGCCACCTGATCCGCCTGCTGCTGCAGCCCGGTCACGCTGGCAGGCTGAAACAGCTGCAGCGCACTGCCCGCCAGCCGCGCATGCAGGGCCTGCCCCAGTACCCGGCTTTCCACCACATAGCCCAGCGCGGGCACACCTTCCTGTACGGCCTGCAGGCGGGTGGCCCCGAAATGACCACGATCGGAAACATGGATGCTGCGGATCGGCTCCGCCCCCTGCTGCAGGACACGTTCCAGCCCCATGGCACGCAGGATCAGGCTGGAACCCCAGGACAGGGCCACCGAACGGTCGTCATAAGCAGGCTGCGCCGCACTTTCAAAGGCAAAGCTTTCCACCAGCCCCACCCGGAGCCCAAGCGGCTGCAGGGCCACAGCCAGACTGGCACCCACCATGCCGCCACCGACGATCAGGACATCAAACCGGGAATCTGCCGTCCTGCTCATGCCGCATCGGCCTGCATCAGGGCTTCAATGGCAGCAATCTCCTTCACCACGCCGGCAGTCAGCACACGGTTGCCATCCGCCGTGATCAGTACGTCATCCTCAATGCGGATGCCGATATTCCACCACCTCGGGTCCACATTGTCTGCCGGCGACACATACAGTCCCGGCTCCACAGTCAGCACCATCCCCGGCTCCAGCGTGCGCCAGGCACCATTGACCTTGTAATCACCGACATCATGCACATCCAGCCCGAGCCAGTGCCCGGTACGGTGCATGTAGAACTGACGGTAGGCTGCCTCCTGCGGTTTATCCTCCCCGGCAACCGGCTCCGGATCACGCACCAGCTCATCCACCTCCCCCTGCAGCAGGCCCAGCGCCACCAGCCCGCTCACCAGCACCCGCACCGCCGCCTCATGCGGCTGGTTCCAGTGGTTGCCCGGTATGGCGGCGGCAATGGCGGCTTTCTGGGCATCCAGCACCAGCTGGTACAGGACACGCTGCTCGGGGCTGAAACGGCCATTGACCGGGAAAGTGCGGGTGATGTCGCTGGCATAGCCGTCATGTTCACCAGCAGCATCAATCAGCAGCAGCTCACCCGCCTTCAGCACGCTGCGGTTGGTTACGTAATGCAGGATACAGGCATTTTCCCCACCCCCGACAATCGAGGTATAGGCCGGCTCCATGCCGTCACACCGGAACTCGCCCAGCAGCACGGCCTCGATTTCATATTCCAACTGTCCGGGACGGCAACTTGCCATGGCACGGGTATGGGCACGGGCGGATGTGGTGGCGGCATGCTGCATCATGGCGATTTCAGCTTCCGACTTGATCAGGCGCTGCTCATGCAGCAGGCGTTCCAGCAACACCAGCCGTGATGGCGGGTTCACACCGCTGCGTGCCTGCTGGCGCAGGGTGTTGAGCCAGCCGATCACCTGGCGGTCATGCTCGGGACTGATGCCCAGATGGCAGTGGACTTCATCACGCCCCTTGAGCAGCTCCGGCATGCGTCTGTCCAGCTCGGAGACCGGAAAAGCCTGATCGGCACCATACTGTGCCTGTGCGCCTTCCACACCGGCCCGGATACCGGTCCAGCGCTCCATGGCCGGATTTTTGTCCAGACAGAACAGTACAAACTCACCTTCGGGCCGCCCCGGCAGCAATACTGCCACCGCATCCGCTTCATTAAAGCCGGTCAGGTACAGAAAATCACTGTCCTGACGGAAAGCATATTCAGCATCCCGGTTACGGATACGGTGTCCGGAAGCCCGGACCACCGCCACCGCACGTTCACCCAGCGCGCTCATGAGCCGTGCCCGGCGTTGCCGCCGTTCGGCGGGTGAAATAACCGGTGCATGCCCGGACGCACTGCTGACAGTCGTGCTCATGGCTGGGCACCCTCCATGCTGACCCGGCCCCGGACCGGCTGGACTTCCTCGTTCATCATCAATACCCCTATCCGCAGAAATTCTTCAAGCTCCATCAAGGCCGTCTCCGATTCATCCTCGTTATCGGTCGCCAACTCACCCGCCGCCCCGATGCGGATTACATCCTGCACCCACTCGCGGCTGTCCGCCGGCAGGTCTTCCAGACTGCGCAGGCCGGACAGGGCGATGCCATAGGCAAACCCCTGGCACCATTGCTGCAGGCCCTGCGCCCGCTCCGGCAGCCCTCCCTGCTCCGGCGGTAGCAGCAGGTCAAATGCCAGGCTGCCATCGTTGAGCTGATCCGCAATCTGCCGGTACAGTGCCAGCAGCATCCGGGAGGTTTCCTGCCAATGATAATCCATGGTGTCCCCCCTGAGCACCCGCCCCAGCCACTGCTGCGGGGGATGGCTGCGGTCATGCACCAGCACCGCCGTGGCGATACCCTGCACTTCCGGGGCGGAAAAACCGGCATCCAGCCGGTAAAGGGCATCCGCCAAGGCATGAAAATCAGGCATTCTGCTATCCAAAGTTGGTGCCTCCCAAATCGAAAAGTGTATTATGGAGCCATTACGGGCATTTCGCATCTCCCGACGTTTTTTTACAGAGAACTTGCAAAACCCTATGTCACTAAAGGAATCCCTCGACACCCTGGAGCAGCGTCTTGAACAGCTGCTTGCTGTCCTTGAAACCCAGTCCGAGGAAAACCGCAAACTGCGTCAGGCATGGCAGGACAGCCGGAATGAATGCACCCGGCTGCGGCAGAAAAATACAACGGCCAGCCAGCAGATCGAAGGTATCATCACACGCCTGAAGCCCCCCGTTTCCAGCCATGATGGATGAGTCAGCCATGGAAAAAGCCGTCAACCCGGTGAGTGTTGAAATTTTGGGCAAAAGCTATACCGTTGCCTGCCCCGCCGGTGAAGAGCTGTTCCTGCGGGATTCCGCCCGGCGTGTGGATGCGGAAATGCGCAAGATCCGTGATTCCGGCAAGATCATCGGCAGTGAACGCATCGCCGTGGTTGTGGCCTTGAATCTGGCCTATGAACTGTTGCAGAGCCGGCGCAGCGAGGAGAGTGACGGCTCCCCCAATGCCGCCAGGGTACACAAGCTGACCCGTGACATCGAGGCGGTGCTGGAATCGTACCAGAGTGGTGGATAAGGGGCTGTTTCGGGCGGAACGGAATTTTTCATCGAGTGTGACCTGCCTCCCGCTCCCTATGCCTTTCAAGGTGAGAAAGCAGACAATAGCGTTTTCACCTTGAAGACCTCCGATGCTGAAACTGCCCGTTGAGGGTGTCGCTAACATCGATCTACAACAAACTCAACGGCATCGAACCGGCCACCAGCGCCGCCCTGGTCAGTTTCAGCGCACAGCAGGCTTACCCGGCAGGCTGGGTTTGCAGCGCTCCAGCGCCTGCAAGGTGCCTTTGCGATCGGTCACAGCCGTGGTCACGGCAATGGCCTGTGGCAGCCCCTGGGTGTCCACTGCAATATGGCGCTTCTTGCCCGCGTCGTAGCCCTTGGCGCCGGCTGTGTCAGTATGCTTGACGCTCTGCGTGTCCACGATCAAAAACGGGCTTGAGTCGCTGCGCACCAGTGGTCCACGGGCCGCACCAACCTGATTTTTTTAAAGCCGGCTCAAGCAGGCTGCCATCGTCAGGCGGCTCACTTCAATCGCAAGGTTACTCAACCAACGGAAGGGTAAAAATTCACCTTGAAAGGCATAGAGCTGGAGAGGTAAAGCTGTGTACGGCTGCTGCCATGTCGGATGAGTTCCGGTATCATACCGGCTTTAAATCACTGGCCTGTCGAGTTGCCTCATGCTGATTGCTCCCGGAAGTATTGCCCTTTCTCCATTCCGCCGCCACAAACTGCTGGCTGCCCTGACGGCGCAGGTACCCGGCATTCAGGGGCTGGAGGCGGTTCATGTTCATTTTGTGCGCTGCTCCCGTGATCCTGCTCCGGAAGAACGGGCACGCCTTGACAAACTGCTGGGCTATGGTGAACAGTGGTTGCCGGCGGACCCGGAAGGTGAGCTGTATCTGGTGGTACCACGTCCCGGCACGATTTCGCCCTGGTCCAGCAAGGCCACCGATATCCTGCACAATTGCGGGCTGGCGTGGGTGGAGCGGATTGAACGGGGTGTGGCCTATTTCATTCGCACCGGGGGAGACGTGAACCCGGACGGACAGGCCCGTATGCGCTCACTGCTGCATGACCGCATGCTGGAGGTGGTGCTGGGGGATTTTCAGGATGCCCTGATCCTGTTCAGTGAGGCCGAACCGCGTCCGGTACGTGAGCTGGACATCAGCACGGACGCCTCCGGTGCGCTGGCGCGTGCCAATCGTGAATGGGGGCTGGCGCTGTCGGCGGATGAAATTGAATATCTGGCGGCCAATTACGCCGATATGGGGCGCAATCCGACCGACATGGAGCTGATGATGTTCGCGCAGGCCAATTCCGAACATTGCCGTCACAAGATTTTCAATGCCGACTGGATCATTGATGGCCAGCCCCAGCCCAGGCCCCTGTTCGGCATGATCCGTAATACCTCCCGGCACACCCCGGATGGCATCCGCTCGGCCTACAAGGATAATGCCGCCGTGATCGAGGGCTTTGAGGCCACGCGCTTTCTGCCCGGCGGGCCGGAGCATGAGTACCGCTACAGCCATGAGCCGGTCCACATCCTGATGAAGGTGGAGACCCACAATCACCCGACCGCGATTGCCCCGTTTCCGGGGGCGGCCACTGGTGCCGGCGGAGAAATCCGTGATGAAGGCGCCACCGGCACCGGCTCCAGGCCCAAAGCCGGACTGTGTGGCTTTTCAGTCTCCAACCTGCGTATTCCGGGGTTTGAACAGCCCTGGGAGCAGCATTTCGGCAAGCCGGAACGCATTGTATCCGCCCTGGACATCATGCTCGAAGGCCCGATCGGAGCTGCCGCCTTCAACAACGAATTCGGGCGCCCGAATCTGGCCGGTTACTTTCGCACCTTTGAAATGCTGACCCCCGGAGCCAGAGGCGAGCAGCTGCGCGGCTACCACAAGCCGATCATGATTGCCGGTGGTCTGGGCAACATCCGCGAGGCCGACATTGAAAAGCGCCCGCTGCCGGAGGGGACACCGCTGGTGGTACTGGGCGGCCCGGCGATGCTGATCGGGCTCGGGGGCGGGGCGGCCTCCTCCATGGCCGCCGGCACCAGCACCGAACACCTGGATTTTGCTTCGGTGCAACGCGGCAACCCGGAAATGCAGCGCCGCTGTCAGGAGGTCATCGACCGCTGTGTGGGCATGGGGCCGGAGAACCCGATTCTGTCCATTCACGATGTGGGGGCCGGCGGTATCGCCAATGCCATTCCGGAGATCATTCATGATGCCGGGCGGGGTGGCAAGGTCGAGCTGCGCACGGTGCCGAATGACGAACCGGGCATGACCCCGATGGAAATCTGGTGCAATGAAGCGCAGGAGCGCTATGTGCTGGCGATTGCCGAAGAGCGGCTGGAGGCATTCCGGATCCTGTGCGAACGCGAACGCGCCGTGTATGCGGTGGTCGGCTCTGTGACTGTCGAGCAGCAACTGCTGGTCGGGGATTCGCTGTTTGACAATTATCCGGTCAACCTGCCCATGAACGTACTGCTGGGCAAGCCGCCCAAGATGCTGCGGCAGGCCAGCCACGTCACTTTCCACAAGCCGGAGCTGGTGCTGGACGGTATTGAACTGCAGGAGGCGGTCAGGCGGGTGCTGCGCCTACCGGCGGTGGCGTCCAAGGCGTTTCTGGTCACCATTGGCGACCGCACCATTACCGGCATGGTGACCCGTGACCAGATGGTAGGCCCCTGGCAGGTGCCGGTGGCGGATGTGGCCGTCACGGCGACGGATTATGTCGGCCATACCGGTGAAGCCATGGCGATGGGTGAACGCACACCGGTGGCGGTGGTGCATCCGGCAGCTTCCGGGCGCCTGGCGATTGGTGAAGCATTAACCAATATCGCGGCTGCCGATGTGGCAAGGCTGGCCGATGTGCGTCTGTCGGCCAACTGGATGGCGGCTGCCGGAGCGCCGGGTGAGGATGCGGCTCTGTTCGATACCGTGAAGGCGGTGGGTGAAGAGCTGTGTCCGCGCCTGGGGCTTGCGATTCCGGTGGGCAAGGATTCGCTCTCCATGCGTACCGTCTGGGAGCAGGATGGCCGGCAGCAGGAAATGACTGCACCGCTGTCACTGATCATCTCGGCATTTGCCCCGGTGCAGGATGTGCGCCGGACCCTGACCCCGCAGCTGCGTACCGATCAGGGGGATACCGACCTGATCCTGATTGATCTGGGCAAGGGCCGCAACCGCCTGGCCGCCTCGGCGCTGGCACAGGTCTACGGGCAAGTCGGGCATCATGCCCCGGATCTGGATGACCCGCAGGCCATGCAGGACTTCTTTGAAACCCTGCAGGAGCTGCGTCGTGAGGGGCGGGTGCTGGCTTACCACGACCGTTCCGATGGCGGTCTGCTGGCAACGGTGGCAGAGATGATGTTTGCCGGACATACGGGTGTGGACCTGCGGCTGGGCAATCTCGGCGACAACCCGCTGGCAGCACTGTTCACCGAGGAACTGGGCGCGGTGCTGCAGGTCCGTCACTGTGATACCGAGGAGGTACTGGCCGCCTTCCGTGAAGCCGATCTGGGGCATTATACCCATGTGATCGGGCGGCTGAATGAAGCGAATGCGCTGGTGGTGCAGTTCGGTCATGTCGAGCTGCTGCGGCTGGATCGTGCGGAACTGCAGAAAATCTGGGCCGAAACCAGCTACCGTATCCAGTCCCTGCGCGACAATGCCGACTGTGCCGCTGAAGAGTTCGAGCGCCTGGATGATGCGGCTGATCCGGGCCTGCCGTTTGAGGTCCGGTTTGATCCGGATGAGGACATTGCCGCTCCCTACATCAACCGGGGCGTGCGCCCCATGGTGGCGATCCTGCGCGAGCAGGGCGTGAACGGGCAGCTGGAAATGGCGGCGGCCTTCGACCGTGCCGGATTCCGGGCTGTGGATGTGCACATGACCGACATCATCAGTGGCCGGGTCAGTCTGCGTGATTACCGGGGGCTGGCGGCCTGTGGCGGCTTTTCCTACGGGGATGTGCTCGGGGCTGGGGGGGGCTGGGCCAGTACCATTCTGATGAATGAACAGGTGCGTGATACCTTCGCTGCCTTTTTTGAACGCCCGGATACCTTCGGGCTCGGGGTCTGCAATGGCTGCCAGATGTTTTCACAGTTGCGCGACATGATTCCGGGGGCCGGACACTGGCCCCGTTTTTACCGCAACCGTTCCGAGCAGTTCGAGGCCCGCTACAGTGCGGTGGAAGTGCTGAAGTCACCGTCCCTGTTTCTGCAGGGCATGGAAGGTTCCAGGCTGCCGGTTGCGGTGGCGCATGGCGAAGGCCGGGCAGTGTTTGATGCCGGGGTGAGCGCAGAAACCGTGCTGGCACAGGGGCTGGTGGGCTTGCGCCATGTGGATAATCATGGCGAGGCCACTGAGCATTATCCGGAAAACCCGAATGGCTCTCCTTTGGGCATCACCGGGCTGACAACGGCTGATGGACGTTTCACCATCATGATGCCGCATCCGGAACGCCTGTTCCGCAGTGTTCAGTACTCCTGGAGTCCGGACACGTGGACGGAGGATGGTCCGTGGCTGCGCCTGTTCCGCAATGCACGGGTGTGGGTGGGGTGAATTCCGGCATTTTTAAATATTAACCCGGTAAATAAATAGCCACGATTTTATATAGAACTGCTATCATCTGTTGGGTCGTGTTTTATGTCAAGACCCGAGTGATCATAGA